>JBCCWS010000015.1 GCA_039193195.1 Pseudomonadota bacterium | reverse complement strand
GCTCTTCTCGCCAGCGCTGCAGGGCCGCTCTGTTGACTCGCCTGACGTCTCAGTTCGGCCCGCTCTTCGTCGGTCAAATGGATAGGAGTACTCATAGCTGGAATTGTACTCCGAATCTAGCTGTTACACTCCACTAGTGTCCTGAGTTAGAGGTTAGTTGTTGAATTCGCACGCGAGTTTTTGTCCCTGAGCGCGGCGCGAGGACGAGCGTGGCAGGTCCCACGGGAGGAGGAGCAACGTGTTCAGGGGCGAAAAGGTGCCGCGAATTCATCAACGAACCTCCAACTCAGGACACTAGCAGTCGCCCCCGTTCATTTGCTCTGCTCAGGGAAGGTCGGTCGTAGAAGATCATCATCGCTCGGCTGTCCCAGATCGGCGCATGCCTCGCGCGTCGGTTCGATCGTGAACGCCACAAAGTCGATCCGCCAGCCGCCCGCCTTGGTCAGGGTGAATTGATCGATGCCGCAATGGGAAAAACCACCTTCCTCGCGGATCAGCACGTAGGGCAGCCACACCACGGCCAGTCGTCCGCGTTGGAGCACCTTGGGCGACCAGTAGGACTCTCGAAAGGGCGCCCACGGCTGGTGGCGCATGCGCGCGACAGTGTCCCTGCCCTCGCGCACGGCTATAGAAGCCGCGCCCTCCTCACCATCCGGTCGGATCAGTACCGTGCGGCTGTGGGGCTGAAGTACCGCTTCGAGGGTATCTGCATCGCCTGCGTGAAGGGCGAGGAAAAACGCGTCGATCACCTCGAGAATGGCGCCCTCCTCAGGTGTGGGGGTGGCGAGGGCAGCGCCGGCAGCGAGAAGGGCGAGGCAGCCTGTGGTGAGGCGTCGAATATGGTGCATGTTAAGGACTCCAGGGGGCATCCGTAGGCAACGACGATCAGTCCATTGTGCCCGCCTCGCGCGCACGGCTCATGGGCGGGGCCTCGGGGCGATCGAGTTCAACGCAGTGACTCGGCACATATTTATCAGGGCGCTGCAGGACCCCAGGATGGAATCGATAGCAAGGTACCGTCCGTGGGAGCCGGCGCATGCAGCAGGGGGCTACGGCTGCACTGCTGCAGTGCACATTGCCCCGTTGTGTGGCCAAAAGGGGACTGCGGCTCGCCGCGTAAAGCTCCAGGGTGGGAACGTTATGGTCAGATGATTGAAAGCGCAACGGGATGTCCATGCCCACTCCTTGCCTTTGCAGTCGGTTGCAAGGGCCAGGAAGATGCAGAGCTCGCGCGTTTTCAGTCATCCACGACGCGATCGGCGCCCACTGAATGCTTTCGGTAGTGAACTTGGCACCTAACTTGCTCTGGTAAGCCACGAGAGGCGGCATGCTCACTAGAGCCGCTGCCGTGTGCGAAGGCGCGGGTTGAGACCAAGGATGCAGCCGCTAGACCGTTGGCGACACGTTGGACTTGGCACCTGCAAGCGACAGGGGAGAGTCCGATGTATCGGCAGAGTAGAAAGAGCATCGCCCGCATTGTGGGTGCGATGGCCCGCATTGTGGGTGCGATGGTATGTGCCCACGGCATGGCAGCGGGCACCGCGCTCGCGCAGACGGAGGAGTCCGTTGAAGAGGTAGTGGTAACGGGGTCCCGCATCGCGACCGACAGCGCGACCTCGTCCGCGAGTCCAGTACAGGTGCTGGGCGGTGATGAGATCCGCACGGGCGGCCAGGTGGACATGGGTGAGCTGCTGCGAGAGACGCCCGCGCTCAATCAGTCCCTTCCCGCAAACTTCTCCGCCCTTCAGGATCCCGCCGCCGGGCAACCGGGGTCCACCGATAGCGATCTTGGCATCGGCTTGCTCAATCTTAGAGGCCTGGGCACCGTGCGTACGCTCGTGCTGGTGAACGGAAGACGCCACGTGGCCGGAGCCCAGGGTGCCGCTGCCGTGGACATCAACACGATCCCCAACACGATGGTCAAGCAGGTCGAGACCCTCACGGGCGGCGCCTCTTCCGTCTATGGCGCGGATGCGGTTACCGGAGTCGTGAACTTCATACTTCGCGATGGCGGTGACTTCGACGGCTTGGAATTCAGCGCTCGCAGCGGCGTGTCCGGGCGTAGCGACGCGGAGGAATACCTGCTGAGCACGGCAGGTGGCTTCGAGTTTGCAGACGGTCGCGGCGATGTCGTGTTCGGCGTGGAGTACCTGCGCAACAACGAGGTCTTCGACTTCGACCGCGACTTCACCGGCCCCAACATCGGCAACGACATCAACAACACGCCTGAGATCGCTGCCGCAACGGGCCTCAACCCGGACGCAGCCCGCGTGTTCGTGCGTCCCGCCGGTAACCCGATCTCGAGCCCTCTGGGCGTGTTCGACCTGTCGACCATCGACTCTTTCGGCGCTATCGACAGTTTCATCTCCGGTAACCCCAGCGGCACGCCAGTGCCGTTCTTCCCCGGCACCAACATTCCGATTCTGCAGGTGATCGACTCGCCTACCAACGGCGTCCCCCGCGCTTACGATCCGGGCCTATTCTCGAACACCTCCCAGAGCTTCATGGTGGGCGACGGCCTGGGCACCACGCTCGGTACCTTGCTGCCGCAGCAAGACCGCGTGGTAGCGAACCTCAACGGTAGCTTCGAGATCAGCCCTGCGCTGCGGATCTTCGCCGAGACCAAGTACTCCTACTCCAAGAACTCCGAGCGCCAGGGCGTGGCGGACTTCAACGACGCTATCCCCATCGCCTACGACAACCCGTACATTCCTGACGCCCTGGCCGCGCAGATTACCGAGTTGCAAGCGCTCGGCATTATCGCCCCCAACCCGAACGACGGCACTTTCTACGGCTTCGGCTCCTCGCGCGATACCTCCGACCTCGCCGTGCTCCCGCGCACCACCGTGAATCGCGACACGGTTCGCGTTGTGGTGGGCATCGACGGGGATCTCGAGCTCTTTGGCGGCATGAACTACGAGGTGTCGTACAACTACGGTAAGACGGACGTTGAGGTGAACAACCAGGGTACGCGCCTGGAGGACCGCTTCTACGCTGCCCTCGACACGGTGGTGGATCCCGCCACGGGTGAGATCGTGTGCCGCTCAGACCTGGACCCGACCGCCCTGCCGTGGGTGGGCGCCACCTTCCCCACGCCGGAATTCTCGACCAATAACTTCACCAGCGCCGGCCAGTTCACACAGTTCGTGAGCTTCCAGCCCGGCGACGGCAGCTGCGTGCCTTTCAACCCCTTCGGCAGCAACGCCGCCACGGAGGAGTACGCGGACTTCGTCTACGTGAACGCCGTCGACAGGTCCGAGCTGCAGCAGAACGTCGTCTTCGCCTC
Source organism: Pseudomonadota bacterium (assembly GCA_039193195.1). Taxonomy (NCBI): domain Bacteria; kingdom Pseudomonadati; phylum Pseudomonadota; species Pseudomonadota bacterium. The sequence continues at coordinate 114,425 of JBCCWS010000015.1, read as the reverse complement.
CCTGGCGGGCACGTCGACGAGCCTGTTCGAGCTTCCTGCCGGTCCCGTGGGCTGGGTCGTAGGCCTCGAGTACCGCGAGGAGCAGAGCGAGTTCATCGTGTCCGACGAGGAACTCTCCCTCAACACCTGGAACGGCTCAAACGGCAACGCCCGTTTGCCCTTGGCCGGAGAGTTCGACGTCTTTGAGTACTTCGTTGAGCTGCAGGCGCCTCTGCTAGAGGATCTGCCAGGTATCGAGTACCTAGAGATTACCGGTGCGGCGCGCTTCGCCGACTACAACACGATCGGTACCAACACGGCCTGGTCCCTCGGCGGTCGCTGGTCGCCCGTAAGTGGCCTCACCTTCCGCAGCACCTATTCTGAAGCGGTACGCGCGCCCAACATCGCCGAGCTGTTCTCGCCCCAGCAGCCCGCCTTCTACCCGTTCCTGGACGATCCCTGCTCCATCCAGAACATCGACTCGGGTACGCAGTTCCGCGCGGATAACTGCGCCCAGCTGGTGCCCGACGGCTACGACGTGACCAACTTCATCACCGCAGGTATCCCCGGGGTCACGGGCGGCAACCCGGACCTCAACCAGGAGGAGGCCACCACCTTCACCGCGGGCCTGGTATTCCAGCCTGATCAGCTGCCGGGCCTGCGCTTGATCGTCGACTACTACGACATCGAGATCGAGAGCGCGATCGGCGCCCTGACCGCCTTGCGTATCTCCCAGGCGTGCGTCGACCTGTCTTCGATCGACAACCAGTTCTGTCCCCTGATCCAGCGCGCGCCGGAGGGCTTCATTACCTTCCACCAGGCCGGTCAGGTGAACCTAGGGGCACTGGAAACCAGCGGCGTCGACTTCGGCGTCGACTACACGTTTTCCCTTGGCAAGTACGGTGATCTGTTCGTCGGCGTGACGGGCACGCACCTGCTCGACTTCCGCGAGTTCCAGGACCCGATCGATCAGACCGTGTTCGAGGACCGTGTGGAGGAGTTCGGCTTTCCGGAGTGGATCATGAACTTCTCGGCCAACTGGCGCTGGCAGAACTTCTCCCTGGCATGGGCCTCACGCTTGGAAACCAGTCAGCTGTTGCCGACGATCCAGAACGCCCAGGTGGCCGCCGATCCCCTGTTCGTCGATCCCCTGCGCACAGGGAGCGGCATGGTGCACGACTTCACCTTTGGCTACGAGGCCACCGACAAGATCAGCGTCTACGGTGGTATTAACAACGCCTTCGATGAGGACCCCTACCTCGGGTCCCTCGCGCGGCCGGCGGGGCCTCGCGGACGCTTCATGTTCGCCGGGGTGACGGTGCGTACGAACTAGGCACTCGCGCCCGCTGCTAGGGTCTGGGTCTGCGTGGCGACTCGCCGCGCAGACCCTTCAACAGCTTGCCTCACCGCGCCGGCAGCTCATCCCACACCTCCCACGGGATCGCCCGTCCGGGGAACGCCACCCTCTCGAAGGGCCATTGGTCGGCAACCCACGTCCTCACCCAGGCGTAGAGTTCCTGATCGAAGCCGGCATCGAATTCTTCCTCGGTCGTCCACAGGCTCACCTTAGCGTCGTAGCCAGCCTTGTCCGAAGGGTGGATGTAGACGCATCCGCGCTCGCGCGTGCCGTCGGGGGTGAGGACCGCGTAGGCAAAGGACTCACGTCGTTCGAAGCGCCCCTGCTCGCTTTGCATGTCGAGCATCGCATCCTCGTCGGTGATGCCCTCGTGGGGCCATGAGGTGCTGCGTGTAAAGGTCTGCTGTAGGTGCTCGATGGAGGACATGTAAGCGACGAAGTCCACTTCCACCAACGCGGGCCCTAGGGGCTGCAGCTCGAAGTCCGGGCCCTCCACGCGCGTAGGCGGCGAGAAGTCCTGGGGGATAAAGGAAGCGGTCGTGGGTGACTCATCTGATTCGATAGGCGCCGGATCGCACGCGCTGAGCAGCAGCAGGGGTAGCGCCGTGAGGCACAAGGCTTGTAGGACACGCGTGCGGAACATAGACGCTCTCCGGCAATGGGCAAGTTGCGGATCCTACGCGAACGATCACTGGCCTACCGAATCGCTCAGGGACATCATCCCAAGAGGCGCCGATGACGTACACGGGTAGATGGCTCGTGCATCATATTAGGGCTTCTGGTGAACCAACTGGGGGCGCCACGCAGTGGCTGGCGTGCTTTGCGCTTCTTATCGCGGGCAGTAGTAGCTGGGTGTGAACTCAGGAGTTCGGGCGATAGCGTCGTACAGCATTCGATTTCATCAGCCGATTAGCCCCACGTTCTGCTCGAGAAGGGCTTGGTCTAACGCGGTGGCCCAAAAGTTGCTTGGAAAACAGGAGTGCGTGCCAAGACGAGCAGGATGGGGACGACCCAAATGAGTGACGGAGTGATGGACCCAGCGGCGGCCACGGCGGATTCAGTGGGCGCGTCGGCGGCACCACGTTGGACTCGCAAAGACATGCTCTGGGCGCTCGTGCAGCCCACGCTAGTGCTGGGCTCTATGGTGTTGGTCGCCACGATGGTGGTGGGCGAGTGGTTCGATCACAAGCTGTTTGCCGCCATGATGATCGTCTTGCCCATTCCCCTCGTGATCGTAGCCGAGCGGATCTGGACTAAGCGCGACGACTGGCTCCTGGAGCCGAAGGAGATGGCCGAAGACGCCTTCTGGCTCGCCTTCGCGGGGCTGCTCTGGGTGCCGCTGTACAGCGACTACTACCGCACCCCGATCTCCGATGCGTTCAAGGCCCTGCGCGACATGGCGCCCCTGCAGATCAGCCTGCAGCCCCAGTCCGTGCTGGGCCTCATCGGGGCTGCTATTCTGGTCATGTCCATCTCTAGCTTCGTCTACTACTGGCTGCATCGTTGGCAGCACGAGCACGCCTTCTGGTGGCGTATTCACGCCACCCATCACCACATCACCAAGATGGGCTGTATGCGCGGAGACCGCACTCATCCTCTTGAGTACCTGGCTTTAGCGTTAGGCACGCCGATCGCCCTTGCGTTGCTCGGTGCGAGTGACTACGTGATGGCGGTGGCGGGTGCCTTCGGCATGTGGAACGGCACGCTCAACCACTCTAATCTGCCGCTCAAGTCCATGCCCGGGTACAACTGGTTTTTCGCCACAGCGCAGCAGCATCACGTACACCATGCCCTCGATCTGAACCAGAGCAACACGAACTACGGCTGCAACATCATCCTGTGGGACCGGATCTTCGGCACCTACTGCGCCGACGAGGAGGTAGGGCAGATCGGTGCCGGCAAGGCCGAACCGCTCTCGATCAAAGAACAGCTGCTCTTGGCCTTCTACTCGAAGGAAAAACTCGACAACATCTAGCGAGCGGGTCGCGCGACTGCGACCGCTACCCGCAGCTTCATCCCACCTTCAGTAGGAACCCGTTCCGTCGGTGCCCGCAGCGTCGATGAGAGTCCCTTCGGTTTCTTCGATAGCGCACTAGTGAGCCCCGCGCCCCCAACGGTCAGCTGTCCTCTGATCGTTCCGGTCCCATCGTGTCGCGATTGGTCCTTACTGAATCCCGGTCACAGCATTACGTTGGCGATCTGATTGAGTTGCGTTCACGGCGCACCTCAAGGTCAAGGACGAACTGATCGAGGAGCCCTCGTTGGTGGCCGCCACCGGAACTTGTGAGTCTGTAATCTACTCGTTTCGCCGCGCCTCACAGTCAGCTGCGCGCCCGCATACCCTTAGCCGACTGTTTGCAGTGGCGGTTGCGGCAGCCATCCTGGCTCTGGTCAATGCCTGTGCGGTCGGCCCCGACTTCAACCGTCCGCGGGTCGAGCTACCGCCCGCGTGGACTGCTGTGGGGGGAGATCAAGGTGAGCCCGCGCCGCCACCTAAGGAATTCTCCACCGCGTGGTGGGAGGGCTTTGACGATCCACAGCTCACCTCTCTGGTCGTCGAGGTGTTCGAGCAGAACCTGGATATCGAAGCGGCCGGCCTGCGGGTGCTGCAGGCGCGCGCGGGGTTGGCCATCGCGTTCGGCAATCGCCTGCCGCAATCGCAAAGCGCCAGCGGCAGCCTCACCGCGATTGGCTTGAGCGAGAACGACCCGTCGTTTTTCCCAGGCGCAGACGATCAGTTCGGTGTGGTCTCCCTTGGCTTCGACAGCACCTGGGAGCTGGACTTCTGGGGTCGCTTCCGCCGTGGCGTGGAAGCAGCCGTGGCCGACTTCGGCGGCGCAGTGGCGGCCTACGATGCCGTGAGCCTGGCGCTCATCGCCGAGACGGCGAGTACCTACGTCGCGGTGCGCACCCTGCAAGAGTTGTACGAAGTCACGCGCGAGAACGTAGCGCTGCAGCAGCGAAGCCTGGAGATCGCCGACGTCCTCGCGCGCAACGAGCGCACGACGGAGCTCGATGTTGAGCAGGCGCGCACCCTCGCGGAGTCCACCCGCGCCGACCTGCCGACGATTCAAGCGGACTTGCAGCAGGCACTGAACGCCTTGAGCTTGCTGCTGGGCGAAGCGCCGGGCAGGGTTGCGGCTCGCATCGGCATAGGTAAGGTGCCTGCCCCGGAAATGCCCCTGGAGACTGGCGTTCCCGCAGAGTTGCTGCGCCGCCGGCCCGACGTGCGCGTCGCCGAACTCGAGGCAGCGGCGCAGAGTGCTCGCGTCGGGATCGCCCAGGCGGATCGATACCCTGCCTTCGGTCTGAGCGGCTCCGTTGGGCTCACCAACGCGAATACGGGATCCCGAGACCTATCGGAAGTGTTCGCTGCCGACAGTCTGGAGTGGACCCTCGGCCCTTTCTTTAGCTGGCCGGTGTTCAACTACGGCCGCCTGATCAACACAGTGCGAGTCGAGGACGCCGCCCTGCAGGAGAGTCTGGTCGCCTACCGCACATCGGTGCTCAGCGCCGCGCGGGAGGTGGAGGATGCGATCGCCGACGTGCTCGGTGAGCGTGCGGCGCTCACGCACGTACAGGCCAGCGCCGATGCGGCTCGGCGAGCGGTGGACCTTGCCTTGCTCCAATACCGAGAGGGCATCGCGGATTACCAACGCGTGCTCGACACGCAGCGCACCCTGAACTCGCAGCAACAGATCCTCGTGCGCAGTCGTGGCGCGGTTGCGGACAGCGTGATCGGGCTTTACCTCGCCCTCGGCGGTGGATGGGAACTGCGCGAGCGCTCGCCGCTGATCGACGGGGCCACCATCGATGAGATGCGCGCGCGCACGAACTGGGGAGCGCTGCTCGATGACGTGGCGCTCGAACAGACGCCCACGGTGCCCGAGCCGGCTAGCGAACAACCGTTTTTCCGTTCGCCTCTTCCCTAACTTAACGACGAAATAGGATCGACCGTGATCAGCCATCCCCTCCAGCTACGTACGGCCATCGGTGCGCTCATCGTTGGGTCGTGCCTGACTGCGTGTAGCGAGGCGCCTGCGCCCGCACCCCCGCCTGTTCGCCCGGTGAAGTTCTTCCAGGTGTATGAAGGCGGTGGAGAGCGCGACCAGGAATACCCGGGTGAGGTCCGTGCGGCGGATACGGCTTCCGTTGGCTTCGAGGTGTCCGGTCGCGTAGTCAGTTTGCTGGCCCAAGAGGGGCAGAAGGTGGCCGCTGGCGATGTGCTCGCCACCTTGGACGATCGCGACTACCGCGCCAACCTGGATATCGCTCAAGCCGACCTGCGCAAGGCACAGGCGGACTTGCAACGCAGCGAGAGCGTCTATGCGGAGGACCCAGGGGCGATCACCGTCGAGCGCATCGACAGCGATCGCCGCGCCTTGGAAGTGGCCCAGGCGCAGGTAGCACAGGCGCGCAAAGCGGTGGAGGACTGCACGGTGCGTGCCCCCTTCGACGGCGTGGTGTCGCGGCGGCTGATCGAGCAGTTCGAAAACGTGCAGGCCAAGCAACCGGTGGTGATCGTCGAGAATCTGGCGAGGATCGAAGTGGAGGTGGCTGTGCCGGAACGCGACGTGTTGGAACGAGGCCGCCCCGGCAATGGCCTGTCGGCCGCGGACCTCGAGTTGCTCACGGCCGAGATCTCGCCCCGCATCACCTTCAACGCGCTGCCCGGGATCGAACTCCCTGGGCGTATCACGGAGGTGGCGGCGCGCGCGGATGCCACCACCCGCACCTTCGCGGCTCGCATCGCCTTCGACGCACCCCAAGACATCACGTTGCTGCCCGGCATGACGGCCCGAGTGAAGGGGCGCTTCGAGGGCGCTGCCGCCATCGTTGACATCCCTCTCTCTGCTCTTGCGTCTACGACGCAGGCGCAGGGCCGGGTGTGGGTGATCGACACGCAGAGCATGACCGTCACGGGGCGGGAGGTGCTGCTCGGGTCCTTGCATGAAGATCGAGTGACGGTGCTGGCGGGCTTGAGCGGTGGCGAGGTCATCGCTGCCACCGGAGCTGCACAACTGGCCGAGGGCATGAAGGTGAGGCGCTTCGAATGACGGTTTCCCCTTGGAGTGTGGGTCCATGAACCTGGCCGCGATTTCCCTGCGCAACCGCTTCACGACCTTGATGCTGACGGCGGTGTTGTTTGTCGGAGGGTTGCTGACCTATCAGGATCTCTCCCGCCTGGAAGATCCCGAGTTCACCATCAAGAAAGCGCTGGTGATCACGAGCTACTCCGGCGCCTCGCCCGCCGAGGTGGAGCGCGAGGTGACGGAGAAGATCGAGCGCGCCGTGCAGCAGATGGGGCAGACCAAGGAGGTGGAGTCGCGTTCCGAACGCGGACTGTCAATCGTCACGGTCACCGTCAAGGATCAGTACGGCCCAGACGAACTGCCCCAGGTATGGGACGAGCTGCGGCGTAAGGTCAACGATATGCAGGGGGAGTTACCGCCGATGGCGGGGCCCTCAGCGGTGGAAGATGACTACGGTGACGTCTACGGCATCTTCGTCGCTCTGTACGGTTCCGGCTACACGGCCGCAGAACTCAAACGCGTGGCACAGGATCTGCGCCGCGAGTACCTGCTCGTTAAAGACGTGGCCAAGGTGGAGCTGTGGGGCGATCGCACGGAGGCGATCTACATCGAGCTCGATCGAGATAGGGCTATGCAGCTCGGGATCACACCGGCTAGCCTCGAGGCGTCCATCGTCGATAAGAACCTGGTGGTCGATGCGGGACGCGTGCAGGTGGGCGCCAACCTGATCGCTATCGATCCCACGGGCACCTTCACCTCGAGCGAGGCCATTGGCGATCTTCTGGTGAAGGGCGAGCAGAGCGACGCGCAGATCTACCTCCGCGACATCGCCACGATCCAACGAGGCTACGTGGAGCCTCGCTCACGGATCCTGCGCTTCGATGGCCAAGAAGCCATCGGCATTGGCATTTCGACGGCGGCCGGGGGCAACGTTGTCGAAATGGGCGCGGCGATCGACACGCGTACCCAGGAGATCCTCGAACAGATTCCCCTCGGCCTGGAGTTCGGCGTGATTTCCATGCAGCCCGATGCGGTCACCAGCGCTATCTCGGGCTTTGTCGTGAGCCTGGTCGAAGCTGTGCTGATCGTCGTGGCGGTGTTGTTGGTGTTCATGGGGGTGCGCAGCGGTTTGATCATCGGCTTCATCCTAACGCTCACTATCGCTGGCACCTTCATCTTCATGGATCCCTGGGGCGTGGCGCTTGAGCGGATCTCGCTCGGTGCGTTGATCATCGCCCTAGGTATGCTGGTGGATAATGCCATCGTGGTGGTCGATGGCATGCTCGTGCGCATGCAGCGCGGGATGAGCGCCGAGGACTCGGCGATCGAAGTGGTCGGGCAGACGGCCATCCCCCTGCTGGGGGCGACGGCGGTGGCCATCATGGCCTTCGGTGCCATCGGCCTGTCCGACGACAGTACGGGAGAGTTCTGCCGCAGCTTGTTTCAGGTGGTGCTCATCTCCCTGTCCCTGAGCTGGGTCACAGCGATGACCGTCACACCGCTCGTGTGCGTGGTGTGTTTGAAGCAACCCGATCCCAACGCGCCGCAGAAGGAGGCGTACGGCGGACTACTCTACGGCGCGTATCGACTGCTATTGGAAGGCGCGATCCGCTTCCGCTGGCTCACGGTGGTCGCCGTGGTCGGTCTGTTCGCTGCCTCGCTCTACGGCTTTCGCTACGTTGACCAGAGCTTCTTTCCGGAGTCGACCCGGCCGCAGATCATGCTCGACGTCTGGCTGCCCCAGGGCACGGGCATCGAACAAACCAATGCGGTGGTGGCGCAGATCGAAGACTACCTCGAGCAGCAGCCGCAGGTCAGCACGGTCAGCGCCGTGGTGGGTGCTGGCGCCTTGCGCTTCCTGCTCACCTACAACCAAGAGGATCAGAACAGCGCCTACGCGCAGCTCATCGTCGACATCGAGGACTACCGCGCGGGGCCGGCGCTAATCGACCGTATCGAAGGCGAGCTCGGCCCCCGCCTACCGGAGGCACAGATCTACGGCAAACGCTTCATTCTCGGCCCCGGCAGCGGCGGCAAGGTGCAGGCGCGTTTCTCCGGCGCGGACGCCAACGTGCTGCGCGAGCTTGAAGCCCAAGCGATGCAGATCATGCGGGATGACGGTCGCCTCAAGGCGATCCGTTCGGATTGGCGCAACCGAGTGCCCTACGTGCAGCCGGTGCTAGCGCCGATCGAAAGCAACCGCGCAGGCATCGAGCGACCCGATGTGGCGAGTACGGTACGTGCCGGCTTCGAGGGCGAGGTCATCGCCCAGTTCCGAGAGGACGATGAGCTGCTGCCAATCGTGATCCGTGCCCGCGCGGAGGAACGCAACAACGTAGACAATCTCAACAACCTCCTCATCTGGAGTCCCGCCGCAGGCGAGTCACTGCCTCTGCGCCAGGTGGTGTCGTCCTTCGATACGCGCCTGCGCGATCCAATCATCGAGCGCCTCAACCGCACGCCAACGCTAACCGTGCACGCCGATCCCATGTCGGGCCAAGTCACTACGCGCATCCTCGAGCGAGTGAAGCCGCAGATTGATGCCCTCCCGCTGCCTCCTGGCTACTCACTTGAGTGGTGGGGGGAGTTTCGCGATACGGGGCAGGGCCAGGCGGGCATCCTCGCGAGCCTGCCGTTCTTTTTGCTCGCGATGGTGCTGATCGTCGTCGCCCTGTTCAACTCGGCGCGCCAACCGCTCGTGATCTGGTGCATGGTGCCCCTAGCGCTGGTTGGGGTGAGCGCGGGATTGCTGCTGACAGGGCAGCCGTTTGGCTTCATGTCGCTGCTGGGCTTTCTCAGTCTCTCAGGCATGCTGATCAAGAACGCGATCGTGCTTGTCGATGAGATTGAGCTAAAGAAGGGCGAAGGCGAGGGGCCCTACGACGCCATCGTCAAAGCATCGGTCAGTCGCCTGCGACCAGTGGCGATGGCCGCGCTCACCACGGTCCTCGGCATGATACCGCTGCTCGGGGATGCTTTCTTCGTGTCGATGGCGGTGACGATTATCTTTGGCCTGTCCTTCGCCACCGTGTTGACCATGGTCGTGGTGCCCGTACTGTACGCGATCTTCTTCGCAGTGCCCTCGCCGGAGCGCAAGTCGGAGGCGCCGCTCGACTCGGCGACCGGGGCCTCGCTAGCCACCAGTTGACGCTTTGCACATCCCTCAAATCCCGAGACGTGCTGACGGTCCATCGAGTGGTTCGTCAAGGCAATGCGTCGATGGCGTCGCGCACCAGGGTGGCGTAGTCCGCGTAGCTTTCGGCGGAGCGACCGCGTCCGATCGAGTGGGCGAGGTTGCTGCCCACGCCGGCCACACGATCGGTGCTCGTTTGCCCGAACACGGCGACTAGGGTGCCATTCTCGTGAGGCAGTAGACCGACGATGATCTGCAGCGCATCGTAGCTATGGCTCGAGTAGAACTGGCGCTCTACGATGACCATGCCCTCGTCGGCTTTGAGCAGCATCATGTGGCGAAGAGCGTGATGCACCCGATCTTGCACGGTGTTCTCGACCAGCTGCAGGCGATGGTCCTGGTCCCCATCAGGCACGCCGTTCTCGGCGCTGTCCAACAAGGCACGCAGGGCGTCGAAGGTCGCCCCCGAGCCGCGCACGGAGGCCGTCGCGCGGGCCAGCTCCTCCGCCGGGTCGACCTCACCGCGGCGCCCGCGCTGGTACGGGGCGATGGCCGCTCGTCCCGCGCGCTGATATGCGGTGGCGCGTTGCGCCAACATGGCTCGGTAGAGGGACAGTACCTCGTCGCCACCGGCGGCTTCGCGCAGCGTCTGCGATTCTTCAGCGCTCAGGTTGAATGCGCGATGACCTTTGCTTCGCAGGGTCTGTAGATCGTCGGCCGGCAGCTGCAGAGCAGAGAAGGTCTGCGCACCGCTGATGGCCCAGGTTTTTGCGCCAACTCGAGGATCTCCTTGCTCGATAAGCGCGACCGCCCGCTCGTAGGGCACCGCGGTCCAGGCTAGGCTCGCCGCCGCGAGCTGGCTCTTCGACGCCTCCATCTCGGCCACCCCGCCACTGAGCGTGGCGCCGGCGAGCAGGCTCGCCAGCTGCGCATCGTCGTGGCCGCTTTCGTCCAGCAAGCGTGAGGCGGTCAGATCACCGCGGGCGCCACCCGCTAGCAGCGTGAGCGCAAGCGCGGCGATAGATCCGTAGCGTGTCCCGTTCGCAATGGCAGCGGCCAAAGTACTCTCCCTAGCGATTGGCGTCGTGAGCACGCTGCCATCGAGTTCAGCCCATAGCGAGGACCATTCGCGACACCGACTTGGCGTGCTTAGTCCTAGTGGGCCGCTTGGTAAGTTAAGGTGACGCCCGTGCTACTCGCCCTTCGGGTCTGCACAGGGGCAGCGTCCGTGGCGTTGCATCGCTTGCCAGTGGCTGCGCGACGTGCCTTGCTGACGCTGCCCCTACGCAGACTGAGCGTTACTTTACTTACCAAGCGGCCCACTAGCAGCTATAGGTTGGCCCTCGGCTCTAGCACCGCGCACCTACGGCCCGAGGTGGGCGTTGGCCTGGCGGTAGGCAGTCGGTGTTTCACCGGTCCAGCGCTTGAACGCACGGCGGAAGGCGCGGGCATCGGAATAGCCCACCAGATCGGCGACCGCCTCGATCGTGATGCGAGGGTTGCGAAGCAACTCTCGTGCGGTGTCGAGGCGTACTTCTTCTATCAGTGCCTTAAGGGTGGTGCCATTGGTGTTAGCGAGCCGCTGGGCGGCACGCACGGAGAGTCCTCCTCGCGCGGCGATGGACTCGGCATTGAAGTCACTCAAGGACGCGCTTTGCGCAATCGCCTGGCGCAAAGGCGCTAGGGCAGTGATTGCGGTGGGCCCTTCAATCCGCCGGATCACCTGCGCGAAGTGTTGCTCGACGTAGGCGAATAGCTCGAGGTTTGCTCGGCTGACTTCAGCGTCCAGGCAATTCGGGCGCAGCACTAGGGCGCTGTGTTGCGCCTCGAAAGTGACGGGCGCAGCGAAGTGCTCCTCGTACACCCGGCGGGGGCCGTAAGCAGGGTGGGCGAATTCGACTGCCGAGAGCCCCTCCGCCACGCCTAGCACTTCTGTGAGCAGTCGCGCCGCGATCGCCGCCCCGCACTGGGCCGTGAGCCCCCGGTCCATGTCGTCGGCGGGGTGAGCGACGATGACCCGCGCCGCTTCAGGCTTTTCCTCGAGCGCCATGCTCAGGCGATCGGCGAGTAGGACGCGGCTGCGGATCATGAAGCGCATGGCCGTGCGCACCGTGTCTGCGAACTGAATGCCGTGGGCGAGGCCGCCGAAGTACGTTAACGGGGCTGCGCTGGCCATCTGAATGCATAGGGCTTCGCCGGGTTCACGCGCGTCGATCGCCCGCCATAGGCGCGGTAACACATCTTCCGGCAGTCGCGCGTTGGGATCGACGATAGCCAGACCGGAGACGCCGCAGACGCGCTCCACCTCCCTCATGCTCATGCCGCGGGACAGGGCAAACGCCGCCGTCGTGGATGCCATAGTGGCGAGTATGCGTGCGGATTGGGGTTTCGATGAGGGCGCAGTCATGCCCATAGAGCATACCTTGGCATCAACACCACGTGGTGCTGACGATGCGGGGGAAGGGTAGGCTCCCGTGCGATCAGCCCCTCCGTGCGTGGGATGCTGCGTTCGGCTCAAGCCAATCCGCGGCGAACGAGGTTGGCGCGACGGCCCCAGCGTTAGGCTCGGCGATCGCACAAAGAGCCGAGTCTGAGCGTCGTCACGCCGGTCGTTCTCTTCACCTATGGGATCGTTGCGAGGGGCAGTGTGTGGCTCTCGATGTGCCTGCGAAGCGCGTAGGCGGCGATTAGGATGAGCAGCAATCCGATCGCAGGGATCGCTCTGGTGATCGGGTCGCCAGCGAACAGGTGCGAGCCAGCAGCGCCGACGAATGACACGGCGACGCCGGCGAATGCCCACTCCTGAAGGAATCGGTATCTAGGTTGGTACAGACAAATGATCGCGATGAGGTAGGCAGCACCGAGGATCTGACACAGGTAGGCTGGGTAGCCGAGGCGGGTAATCTGCTCGACCATGGCGCCGCTGAGGTTTGCCGCTGCGCTAGCGAGCAGCACTGCGGCGATGATTCCCTGTAGCGCCCACTGAGTGCGACTCAGCGACCGACTCGCGGTCATGTCTTCTTCCCATTCACGTGCACAACGCCCCCACAAACCTGTGCTCAACATGCCGCAGGGCCTACGGCCGAACCAGGACACTTCCCGACGCGTGGCGGACTATCGATGTCAGATAGAGCCGTGTTCAGCTCGCTGCCAAGTCGCCGAGGCGGGCGGCCGCCGCTGCTATAGGCGCTCGTTCTCGATGCGGTACAAGCGACCGCGATGGTCGAACTCCAGCACGGAGCGTTTCCCTTGGCGTTCATAGATCCAGAAGTTGCTGAGCTTAGCGGTGGGCTGACCGCATTTGCGCAGGACTTCGTGCATGTGTGACCCGTCGGCTCCGCCTGCGTAAACGAGCCTCCCGCTACAGCGCATGGAGTTCGACGTATTCGCAGTGGCTGCGCCGAGGGTAATAGTCGCGAGCAATGTGGCAGTGAGCGCTATGGCCTTGTTCATCTGCTCGACCTGTTACTGCCGTGCGCCGTTCGGAATCGCCGATGTAGGCAAGTCTACTGCTAGCGCAGGGATCTGGATGAGTCCCGCGCCGATGTCCAGCACCGTGCCCTCCGACAGGTCAGCGGCGAGCGTATGGATTGCTGACCGCACGGTCATCTGGCCTCGGCCCTGCACGCCCTCGAAACGTCCCGTGCCACCGATGAGCTCGAACTCACCGCGGCAGGCGCCTGGCCGCCCGCGACATCTCATCGAGGCAAACAGCGTATCGCCCGGAGCTACCGAGATTTCGCAGCTGCCGGTGCCTGCTGAAGCGCGATCGTCAGCCGAGATCTCCTCCACGATGGGACAACGCACGAAGGCCTCATCCATGTCGCCGGATGTGGTCTCGACGTACATGATCCCCTCGATTGCGCCGAGGAAACGCAGACGACGCGGCGCCACAGCGAACACCTGGCCCTTGCCCTGCCAGGAGATGATGATCGACAGGCTGACCTGCTCGGCGCTGCTCGGCGTTGAGATACCGATCGCGAGCGTTAGGAACAGCAGTGTTCGGACGATGATCATCGTTCAGGCGCCTCTCGCGTAGGTTGGCAGGAGCACTCGCAACGCTAGCACTGCTCCGGGAGCGGACACAGGACTGATCCTGGCAGTGACCGGACAGATCTGGCCATCACACACGCCGGGATCGGGTGGGTGCTCATGGACTTGTGGCGACGTGCAACAGGGTGCGTCTGAAGTCGCTCGGGGTCATGTCCGTCCAGCGCTTGAAGGCGCGGCGAAAGGCACGTTCGTCGGAGTAACCAACCCGAAAGGCCACATCGCCGATGGGCCTAAGGGGATCGCGCATCATCAACTTCTTGGCGAGTATGGCCCGTGAATCATCGATCAGGTGGCGCAGGGACTGGCCACTAGCTGCGGCGATTCGCTGTGCGGACCGTACGGACATGCCAGCTTCGCGGGCGACGCCTCGAACGCTGTAATCGCCGGACTCGATCTGCTGCGCGATGGCCCGCTGCAGCCGTGCGTGAGGGTCCACACGTGCCGGCGCCTGACCGAGCAGACGGCGTTGCAACTCAAACTGAAGGTCATAGGCGCGGAAGCGCTCGAGGTTCGAGCTGCACAACGGCTGATCGAGGGTCTGCTTGTCGAACACGAGTGCGACGCCCGTACCCTGCTCGAAGGTAGGTACCGCTCCCCACGCGCGCAGGTAGCAGGCGAGGCTCGCCTTCGGTGCCCACTGCACAGTGAAGTCTCGCAGGGCGAGCTCGCCCTGTAGTACCTCACGCATCAGACGCAGCTTCAGGGCGGTGCCGGCTTCAGCCGCGAGTTCATCCCCCGGCCCCATACGCCTTTGGGACATGAAAAACGCTGCGAAGCGGCGAGACTCATCGAGGGCAAAGGCCACGTCATCTCCAAGCAGGCGACTGTTATCGATGAGAAATTGCAGTGCTGAGCGCAAATCCGGGGCCACTCGCACCGCATCAGCCAAGCCGCCCATCGCGCTAAAGCCAGAGGTGGCGGCCATTTCGAAGGACAGCAGCCGATCCTCATCTGGGCTGCTTCGGGCGATCTCCTGCCAGATTACCCCGCGCAGCGTCAGCGGTAGGCGCTCGGAAGGCACCAAGAGCTCTTGAATACTGGTGCCGCTCGCGGCCTCAAGTCTCGAGATCGGAACTCCGCGTGCCAGGGCGAAGGCCACGGTGGACGCGATCGCAGCGGAACCAACGCGCGGCAGGTTGTGCAAGGCGGGGGTCATTGAAGCAGTCTTTTTGTCCGCATGTGAGCTCCCTCTCACGGTGCTTCGGATCACACACGCCGCGGGTGGACCCGGCCAGGGTCCGTCGCGCTGTGCGGCGATGGCGCCACCAGACTAGCCCCATCGACTGCCGCATAAAATGACGCATAGGGCTGCTCGGGCGCGAGGACAAAAGCTGACAGCTAGGGGACATCCGATGTCGCGCGAACCGATGATCCTGCATCGAAACTCAGCCCCGCCTTCGACGGCACCCTCGGTGGCCTCGAGGGCTGCGGTAAGCTGGCAAGGGTGGCGCGCTCGCGCTCGATCCGATAGGCGGACGGAAACCGTCCCCTGATCGGCACCGATTGACCTGCAGCGTTTCGACGCACGGTGCTAGCGTGAGTGCCATGGCATCCTCGAATCGCGCAGTGATCACAGCCCTCGCTTGCCTTTGGCTCGCGAGTGGGGGGGTGAACGCCGACCAAACCGTCTATCGCTGGGTGGATGAGGACGGCGTGGTCCATGTCTCCGATCAAAAGCCGGACCACATCGAGGCACGCGAGATCATCGTCCCCACAGGCGGACCTACGCGCTCTGCGCCTGCCCCCGCCAAACCCGTGGTTCCCGCAGCCCGCGCGCCCGATGCCCGCGCCCCCCAGGCTGCGCCACGCCCCCAGCCCTCAAGGGCCGTACCCTTGACCCAGATGACTCTGGAGCAGCTCGACGAGCGCTGTGAAACGGCTCGAGAGGTCCGCCTTGGCCCGCTCCGCGCGGCGCAGATCGCCCAGTGCAAGGACGAGGGTGAGGGAGATGAGGACTGGTGTGAGCGCTACTATGCCGACTACGGAGAAGGTGGGCGCACCGCCTCCGGCAGGTATCGCCCAGGGATGTTTCGGGACATTGCCGAGTGTAAGGACGCGCTCGAGGAGCGGCGGCGTCGGGCGTTGGATTAGCGCGGGAAGCGGCGAGTATTAGCGCAGCCAATGCCGTTGCATGAGCGCTGGCGTATACACGGGGTAGCCGTAGGGGCGCTCACCGCGTCCGACACCGTGCATCACGATAAGGTCGGGTAGGGCCTCGACCCACTCGCGGCCATTGATCAGCGTGACCACCGCCCGGCAATCGGCTAGGGCTGACGCTGGCAGCTCGAGCGCATGCTCGCGCGGGCGATAGTTGCTGCGCAGACGATAATCCACCCCTGGGGTTGTGCTCATGTCGATGTGGGCCCCCATCAACCATTTCACTGGATACTCTGCGCTGAATGTCGTCAGCTTATCCAGGCTCTGCGTATAGGCGAAGAAGTCGCGAATGACGATTCGCCCGGGAAGCAAGGTCGTTCCCGTGAAAAGAAAGTCCGTGTAGGGATCGTAGGCGCTGAGGCCCGTAGGGGAAACGCCAGGCGTGGGCAGCAGGGTGAGCGTACGACCACCGCCCAGATCGAGGATCGCGTTGCCGTCTTCCTGCATCACCACGCGTGGCGAGTCGGCCAGCCGATCGGCCGTGATGACCGTCGTGTCCTCGCGATTGACGAACTGGGCGAGGCCGGCGGTCTGCGCGGGTGCATCGCCGGACAACATGATCGTCAGGTGAGGTACTGGCTTGGCCTGAGCAGTGGCCCATCTTGCGAGCACGCCCTCGACGCGCGAGCGCAGGGGAAAGTACTCTGCCTCCTCGGTGGCGCCCGCATCGATCAGCAGCGCGTTGCGCTCTCCGATGAGCAGGTACATGAACGGGGCTTCCCAATGCACTGCCGGGTTCTGCCGCAGGATGTAGGTGTGTTCGTTGTAGCGGTGCACCTGCACCCGCGGGTCAGTGTTGTGCTTAGCGCTGATGCTGCCGTGGATCCAGGCGAAGCGCATGTTGCCGGGTGCGGGGTCGGCGGGGTTGAAGTCGATCGGGGCCGGCGCAGCTTGCGCGCCAGAGGCCATCAAGGCGGCGCACAGCGCGCTGTGCGCAAGGTGCCGGTGGGTGGGTGGGTGCACGGCGCGCTCCTTCGCGGCTAGGGGTCCGTGGTGGTGGCCCAGGGGATCTCGTTGTAGATGAGAAAATCATCGAACACGTAGATGCCGGGGCGCTCGATCGAGCGTGAGGCCTCGATGGCAACGTCAAGCATCGCACGCGTCATCTGCATCGGCGGTTCCTGCGGCTGCCACGTCGTGCCGATGGGATAGTCCACGCCCGGCGCGGTGGTCATCTCGATGTGGTTGTTCACCAGATGGGCGACGGGGTAGTCATCGGCGATCGTGCCTAGGCGTTGAATGCTCGCCGCCCACGCGTCCCAGTCGTCCAGGTAGAGGCGCCCCCGGTAGAACATGTCGCCCGTGTACAGAAGATCCGTCCACGTGTCATAGAGCGAGAGCTCCGAGCCCTGGTGGCCGGGGGAGCCCGTAACGATGAAGGTGCGCCCGCCTAAGTCGAACTCGATTCGCTGCGCCGGGAAATCCTCAAAGCCCCAGAAGGCCATCATCTCCTCGTGCGTGAGCCCCACCATGATGGTGTTCGGGCGGTCTACGAACTGATTCCAGGCGGCGTAGTGATCGCCGTGCAGGTGACTGTTGGCCACGATGAGCTGGGGCTCCTCCACGCCGTGTGTCTGAGCCCACTCGCGCAGGATACTGTCGACCACCTCACGCAGGGGGAATAGGGCGGGCGAGGAGGTCGACCCCTGGTCGATCAGCATCGCCTGGCCGTTGCCGAAGAACAGGTACATGAAGGCGCCTTCGTAGTTGATCGCCTTGTTCTCGCGCAGGATGAACGTGTGCGCGTTGTAGGCGTGCACCTGCACGGGGGGATCGTCGTTGTCCATGGCGGACTTCGAGCCGTGGATCCAGCGTGCTGGGAATTGGCCCTGCGCGCGCCCAGCGGGGTCGAAGTCGATGCGCATGTCATCGAGCGCCGCCACACCGTGGTCCACGGCCGCCAGGGCGAGGGCCGTGCCCCCTACGCCGAGCAGGCGGGAGGTCACCCGCCTACGATTCGCTTTCACTGCGTTGAGCATTCGCACTCCTTGCGGGCGGTCCGGTCCCTAGGCCTACGCCAGCCGCTGCCAAAGCCAGTACAGACCTGTGCCAGCCACTAGCGTCGCCCCTGGTGTTTCTATGCAGGCTTCGTACCAAGGCCTTCGCTGCCAGCGGGAGAGCAGGAGCAGGGCGATCGCGAGCACGCTCAGCTGCCCGAGCTCTACGCCTACGTTGAAGGACACAAGCGCCAACAGGTAGCGCCCGTCGGGCAAGCCGATGTCCGCCAGCACCTGGGCAAAACCGAGCCCGTGAAGCAGGCCGAAGGCGAATACCAGAGCGTAGCGCGAGGTCGCCCGCCCAGGTGCTCGCCGCAGCAAGCACTCGAGGCCGATGTAGGCGATCGACGCCGCGATGAGCGGCTCTACGAGCACCGGTGGCAGGCGGAATGCGCCGAGTATCGCCGTGGCGAGGGTCACCGAATGGGCGACGGTGAAGCAGGATAGCAGGAGCGCTAGTTGTCGCGCGCTACCGCCCACCAGCACCAGGCCGATGATGAACAGCACGTGATCCAAGCCTCGCGGCAGGATGTGCTCGAAGCCCAAGCCCGTGTACACCGCGGCCACGGTGCCCAAGGACCCGGGGGATGACGAGGCGGACGTGTCCGCGGTGAGACTCATGGCGCCGGTGCTGCGCCGATCCCTCGTGAGCAGATCCGACCGCGGTAGTTCACGCCGATCGCTGTCGCTGCGCACCAAGCAGGGCCATGGCACGTCCAAATCGGGGCGCAGGGACACCTCCAGCTGCGCACCCGCTGCTGGTGGCAGGGCCCAGCGCAGGCGCGCCATCTGCGGTGTTAGCGGGTTGCGGATGGCGCCGAGGGAGTCCGCCTGAAGCTCCACGTCGAGGAAGGTCGGGCGCACCCGCACGCCGTCGACCGTGAGCACGATGCCCCCTTCCAACTGCCCTAGCACCGCGACCAACCCTTGCCTGCGCGCATCGATTGGCGCCTTGCTAAGCGCCCAGTAGGCATGGGGGCTCAGCAGCGATTGGCCGAGATCGATCTCCACCTGCAGCTCACCGGCCTCGTGCTCCCATTGGGCGACGGTAACGCGCGTCATGTTTAGCAGGTGAGCCTCCGCTGCACCCGCCAGCAGTACCAGGCAGATGAGTAGGGCGACGGGCAGCGTCGTCCTCACCGCCATCGCCTAGGGATTCTGGGTTACCAAGGCCACGGCCTGGCCCGCATCAACCTGTGTGCCGGCTTCGGCCAGGAGCTCGCTGAGCACGCCGGCCACCGGCGTCGACACGGCGATCTCGGTCTTCATGGATTCGACGATCATCACCGTCTCGTCGGCGTCCACGCGGTCACCCTGCGCTTTGAGCACCTTCCACACGGCGCCCATCACCGGGGATGCGATCGCGGTGCCGTCCATATCCGACTCATTCAGGGGCGAGGCTGCGGGGGGTGGCGCACTCTCGGCGGGGTCGTAGCCCTGCTTCGCCCAACGCGCGCGTTCGGCGTCGAAGGCAGTTTGCTGGGTGTGACGGAAGCACTCGATCGCCTCGCTGTGCTCTCGCAGGAAGGACCCATGCTCCGCCAGGCGGAACGCCGTGTCCTCGATGCGCAGGGGCAGGCGGCCAAGGGGGAAGTCTCGCCGCATCTCCATCAGCTCCTCGTGGGTAACTTCGAAGAAGCGCAGCTGATCGAAGGTGCGTAGAAGCCAGGGTTGGACGAAGGGCGCGATGCCCGCGCGGTAGTGGTTCCACACCTGCACCGTGCGGCCGACGAACTGGTAGCCGCCCGGGCCTTCCATTCCGTAGATGCACAGGTACGCGCCGCCGATGCCGACGGCGTTCTCCGGCGTCCAGGTGCGGGCCGGGTTGTACTTGGTGGTGACCAGGCGGTGGCGTGGATCGATGGGGGTAGCCACGGGGGCCCCGAGGTAGACATCGCCTAGACCTAGCACTAGGTAGCTGGCGTCGTAAACGATGCGCTTGACCTCGTCTTCGTCGCGAAGGCCGTTGATGCGGCGAATGAACTCGATGTTGCGCGGACACCAGGGAGCATCGGCGCGCACGGTACGTGCGTAACGCGCCGTGTCTTCTTGCGTATCGGGGTCATCCCAGGCGAGGGGCAGGTGGACGATGCGGCTCGCCACCTCTAGGGAGGCGCCATCTCCCTGCGCATCAAGGCCATCTTGAAGCAGGGTCAGAATCTGGTCTCGATCTGTCTGGGGCTCCACGCGCAGCTGCAGGGAGCGCACGCCGGGGGTCAGCTCCAGCACGGCCGGGTCTGCGCGTTCGCTCAACCAACGACTGAGCGCTTCCACCCTTACTCGTTCGGCGAGGTCGAGTTCGGGGGCGCCGAACTCCAGCAGGAGGAAGCTGTCACCGGCGGCGCGCAGCACCACATCGCGTTCGCTGTCGCGCGCCAGGATCACCTCATCCGCGCTCTCGCGCCATCCTAGCGCGGGCGAGTGATCCATCGCCTCTGGCTCAGCGAGGGCAGTGCGCGCTTGGGCCAAGCCGATGGGGGCAAAGCGCACGCGGTCGCCGGGTCGCAGCTGACCGAGTTTCCAACGATCCGCGGCGGCGATCGCCGCCGGGCTCACGAAGCCGCCGAGGCTGGGTCCGTCGGGTCCCAGCACGATTGGCATGTCGCCGGTGAAGTCGATGGCGCCGAAGGCGTAGGCGTTGTCGTGCACGTTGGACGGGTGCAGGCCCGCGTCGCCGCCATCCGCGCGCGTCCACTCGGGCGTTGGGCCCTGCAGGCGAATTCCCGTGCGCGAGGAGTGGTAGTGCACGGTCCACTCGGTAGCGTAGAAGGTATCGAGGTAGGCGTCGGTCAGAAAGTCCGGCGCAAGCAGGGGCCCCTGCACTACGCGCAAGGTGGTGCGCTCGCCGAGCGGGGCGGCAGGTGGAGGGGCTGGGAAGGGTGGCGCCTTTGCTTCCCCGAGGGGCAGCACGTCGCCCGCGCGTAGTGCGCGACCAGCATGGCCACCGAAGGCACCGAGGTCGAAGGTGGCGGCGCTGCCCAGCGTGGTTGGCACGTCGATGCCGCCCGCCACGGCGATGTACGTGCGCATGCCCTCCCCGTCGGTGGCGATGGCGCCCACGCGCAGCTGTTGCTCAGCGCGCACGGCGACCATGGTGTCATGGGGTACTGGTGCACCGTCGACGGTGGCCACCGTGCGTGCCCCGCACAGGGCGATGTAGCCATCGTGGGAGAAGCGCAGGATGGGGCCCTCGGCCAGGCATTCCAGGCCGGAGGCGTTGTTGGCGTTCCCGACCAGTGCGTTGGCGCGCGCTAGGGAGCGGGTGTCGAAGGCGCCGGAGGGCGGCACGCCAACGTGCCAGTAGCCCAGGCGCCCTTTCACGTCTTGCACGGTGCTGGCCGTGCCCGGCGCGAGCACTTCCAGGCTGCGTGGCGCGCTGCGCACGCTAGCGGCGCTGGCCGTGGTGTGACGTTCAGCGACGAACTCGTCGAGATCCAGGGAAGCGATCAGATACGATAGGTTGGTTTGGATGCCGTCGATGCGCGTGGCGCTCAGGTGCTCGCGCAGACGCTTGCGGGCGGCTTCGCGATCCTCCCCCAGGGCGAGGATCTTGACCAACAGCGGGTCAAACTCCGCTGGCACCGTCACGCCAGCGCGCGCCCAGCCGTCCACCCGCACCTCACCATTGCTGGACGGCGGGAGCTGCATGCCCGTGATTAGTCCCGGGGCCGGGCGAAAACCGCGGGCCGGATCTTCGGCGTAGACTCGCGCTTGAATCGCCGCGCCGCGCACCTGCGGCGGGTGCAGGAACTCGCCCTCGCCGGCGCCAACTCGCAGCATCCACTCGACGAGATCGACTCCGGTGACCAGTTCGGTCACGCCGTGCTCTACCTGCAGGCGCGCGTTGACCTCCAGGAAGTAGACGGCCTCGCGGTCGCGGTCGTAGAGAAACTCGACGGTGCCCGCGGAGCGGTAGGCGACGTGTGCCATGAGGCGCTGAGCCGCCGCGTGCATGGCGCTGCGCACGGGCGCCGGCAGGGCGGGCGCCGGGGCTTCCTCGATCACCTTCTGGTTGCGCCGCTGAAGCGAACAATCACGATCGCCGAGCACCACGACCTGACCCACTCCGTCGCCGAATACCTGCACTTCCACGTGTCGGGCGACCGTGACCTGGCGCTCGAGGAACACGCGAGTATCGCCAAAGCTGCTCGCGGCCTGGCCTTGCACGATCTCGTAGGCGTCGCGCAGGGCTTGCGCATCCGCGCAGGGGCGCATGCCGATGCCGCCACCGCCGGCGCTGCTCTTGAGCATCACCGGCCAGCCGATCTGCTCGGCGGCGACGAGCGCATCCTCGACGCTCCCGAGCAGGGCAGAGCCGGCGAGCAGGGGCACCTCGGCCTCGATGGCGATCTCGCGCGCTTCGTGCTTGAGACCGAAGCACTCGATCTGACGGGGCGTCGGGCCGAGGAACACGATCCCTGCCGCTTCGACGGCCTGCGCGAAGGCGGCGTTCTCCGATAGGAATCCGTAGCCGGGGTGGATCGCGTCGACCTCGTGTGCGCGCGCGATCTGGATCAGCCGGTCACCGTTGAGGTAGGTGGCGAGCGCGCTGCCTTCGCCGAGGCACACGGCGCGGTCCGCCGCGCCCACGTGAGATGAGGCGCGGTCCGCTTCGGCGAACACCGCCACGCTCTCGATTCCCATCGTGCGCAGGGTGCGCTGAATCCGCGTGGCGATAGCGCCGCGGTTGGCGATCAGTACCCGTCGCAACATGGGGTCGCCTGCTAGTCCGCGCTCGCGCCGTCGTAGACGACGAACTCGATGGGCGTGGGGTTGAAGCCGCTGCAGGGGTTGTTCAGCTGCGGGCAGTTGGAGAGCAGCACCAGCACGTTCATCTGCGCCCGCATCTCCACGTAGTGGCCGGGGCCGCTGATGCCGTCCTCGAAGGTGAGGCCGCCCTGCGGCGTGATGGGCACGTTCATGAAGAAGTTGACGTTGGCCGTAAGGTCGCGCTTGGTGAGATCGTCGTGGTCCGAGAGCATGGCGATGAGAAAGCTATCGCGGCAGTTGTGCATGAACTTCTTGCTGTGCGCGTAGCGCACGGTGTTGCTCTCTGAAGCGCAGGCGCCTCCCAACGTATCGTGGCGCCCCACCGTGTCGGCGAGGATCGTGAGCATGGGGCGGTTTTCCGTCGACAAGAGGGTGGAGCCGGTGGTGAGGTACACGTTGCGTTGGGCGCGGATCGTGTCTACGGCGGAGTAGCGCTCGATGGGGTCGTCGGCGTTGAAGAAGAAGGCATCGACCGCCTCATTGCCGAGCGTATCGATGATGCGGCAGATCTGCCCGGCGCGCACGGGCGCGAGCAGTGGCGCGCCCGCGCGCACGGTAGTGCTGGAGATCGGTGTTGCTGCGTTCATGCTTGCGGCCCCTGCGGTGTTTGGGCAAACCATGCCTCAGTGTTTTCGTAACCGCGGACGTTCTCCGGTCGGGAGTGGCGGCAAGGGTCGTCAGGGCCCGCTGGGCCGGTCCAGTGCACGGACAGGGCGACCGCTCCCTGCGGATACTGCGCGTAGGGGGCGAGCGGATGGGGCGCGGTGGACAGCACTACCAGGCAGTGCATCTCCGCGCGCAGGTCGACGGTGGCGTGCGCCTGCTGGCTCTCAGGATCGAAGCTCATGTTGCCCGCCTCGTCCGTGAGGATGCGGCTGAAGAAGTTGATGTTCGGGACGAGGTCGCGGCGCGACAGGCCCCAGCGACCAAGCTCCATCAGCAGGCCGTCGCGGCCGTTGCGGTAGTAGTCGTTGCGTACGGTCTGAAAGTCCGCCTCGCCGTACTGTTCGGTGATCATCTCGGCGGTGGTGGTGCCGCAGAAAGCGTCGTGGTGACCGAAGTTGTCGTAGGGGATCGACAGCAAGACGCGGCCCATGTCGGAGTACAGCACCAGGGGCGAGCCGAGGCGCGAGACGTGTTGCGCCTTCAGCGTGTCCGCCATGTTGTAGCGCTCGCTCTTCTCGTCGTGATTTACCGCCAGCAACCCCACGTTGGCGTCGCCCGAGAGGTCCACCAAGCGCAAGGTGTAGCCACGGCGCAGCAGCAGCGAGTGGTGGCAGCCAGCGGGTAAGGTCTCCGTCAGCACCGGCGCTGCGAGGGACGGTGGAGGACTGGTATCGGGCATGGCGATAGCTTCCTTCAGTTGGATGCAAAGCGTTGCGCGCTCGGCACGGCACGTTCGCGGCGAAGGGGAATGTCGTAGGTGATGCGGGCGCCTACGGAAGGGGCGCCGCTCTCGGATTGCGTATCCAGCACGAGCAGGCGCGTGCCCAGCTTGAAGGCCTCCCGCAGATCGTGGGTGACCATGACCACGGTCATGCCCCGGCTCTGCCACAGCCCGATGAGCAGCTCATGCATGCTGGTGCGGTTGCCGGGATCGAGGGCCGCGAAGGGTTCGTCCAGGAGCAGCAGTGGGGGTTCGCGGGCGATGGCCTGGGCCAGGGCGAGCCGCTGCTGCATACCGCCAGAGAGTTGGTTGGGGTAGCGCTTGGCCGCCGCGGTCAGGCCGACGCGGTCGAGGAGCTCGTCCGCCTGCCTGCGGATCTGCGCGCGGCGAGCACCAAAGCACAGACCGAACAGGGGATCACCGTCGCGCAGCTCGAGCCCCAAGCGCACGTTTTCAGCCACCGTCAGGTGGCGGAACACGGAGTAGCGCTGGTAGACGATGCCGCGCATCGGGTCGGGCTCCGCCGCCAGGGGCTTGCCGTTTAGCAGGATCCGCCCGCGGGTCGGGCGCTCCTGTCCGAGGAGCATCTTTAAAAGCGTGCTCTTGCCGCAGCCGCTGGCGCCGACGAGGGTGCAGAAGTCACCTGCCTCGAGGGCGAAATCGAGGCCGTTCAACACCACCGTGTCGCCGTAGGCCTTCACCAACCCTTCGAGCACGAGGGCGCTCATGGGGTCGTGTCCTTGAGCTGCTGGGCCGTGTGCCAGGGAAAAAGTGCATGTGTCAGGGCGCGCAGAGACGCGTCTGTGAGCCAGGCCAGCAGGGTGATCCAGACCACGTAGGGCAGGATGATGTCCATGGCGAGGTAGCGACGCACCAAGAAAATTCGATAGCCAAGCCCCTCAGTGCTCGCGATCGCCTCGGCGGCGATGAGGAACAGCCAGGCGGCGCCTAGAGACAGGCGGATCGCATCGAGCAGGCGCGGCAGCATCTGCGGCAGCACGATACGCCAGATGATGCGCCAGCTCCCGGCGCCGAGGGTCTGGGCCTTGATCAGCTCTTCGATGGGCAGCTCGCGGATGCGGGCCTCGATGTCGCGGGCGATAAAGGGTGCCACGCCAATGGCGATGAGGGTGATCTTCGACGGCTCGTCCATGCCGAGGGCGATGAACAAGATCGGTAGCAAGGCGAGGGGAGGTACCATGGCGAGGGCGGCGAGGAACGGTGAGACGGCCGCGCGCAGCAAGGGCAGCAGGCCCGCCGCCCCGCCGAGGAGCAGGCCCGCCGTTGCCCCGGAACCCACGCCCAGGGCGACGCGCTTCAGGCTCGCCAGCGTATCTGTCCAGAACAGGTAGGCCCCGGAGCGTTGGTCGGGCGTGAACGCCATGCGGTGAAACGCATCGCCCATGGCGGCGAAGGAAGGCAGTAGGCGGTCTTGGGGATTCTCTGCCAGGCGCATGCTCGAGGCCGTTTGATAGGCGAGCAAAGTCAGCACGAAGGGCAGCACGGCCAGCGCGATCGACAGCGCACGACCCGGTCGGCGATTGATCAGACGGCTCATCAGCCTCGGCCAGCGGTCAGATCAGCGGCTCGCCGCTGCCGTGCTCTCCTGCTCTTGCGACTGGCGCATGAAGTGGTCCGTAAAGCGCAGTTGCACGTTGCTGGTATCGCCCCACACGGCACCGTCGGCGAACTCGATGCCGACAAAGCCGGCGTTGGGCGCCATCGGCCCCAGGAGCCCCTTGCTGAAGGAGAACTCGGCCACGCGCTGCATGGTCTGCTTGGGCGTAGCGCTGGTGACGAAGGCCAAGCCGTCAGCGGGCTGTTGGAACATGAAGGTGGTGTCGAGCTGGCGGTCGAAGCTCGCGAGGTTGGTGCCGGCAGCGGAGGCCATGTGACCGCGCACGGCGGCTTGCTTCGCCTCGTCGTACATGAGGGCGATGGTCTCGTACCAAGCGCCCGCCAGGGCGTAGCCGAACTCCGGGTGCGTCGCGAGCACGTCGGTCTTCGCCACGGTCAGATCGAGGATCTCGCCGGGGATCTGGCTCGAGTCGAACACCGCGTTGGCTTCCGGCAAGGCTTTGATCTCCGCCAGCATCGGATTCCAGGTCACCAGCGCCGGCACTTGCGTGCCCACCCAGGCGCTCACCATGTCCGCATCGGCCGTGTTCACTACGGTGATATCCCGTTCGCTCATGTCCACCGAGTCGAGGGCGCGGGCCAGCAGGTAGTGCGATACGGACAGTTCGACCAGGTTCACGCGTTGGCCGCGGATGCTCCTTAAATCGGCGGAGTCGCGCACCACGACGCCGTCGTTGCCGTTCGAGTAGTCGCCCACGATCACGGCGGTCGTGTCCACGCCGCTGGCGGCGGCGATGGTGAGGATGTCCATGTTGGTCACGGTGACCGCATCGAACTGGCCCGCCGTGTACTGGTTGACCGACTCGATGTAATCGTTCACCTGCACCACGTCGATGGCGATGCCGTAGCGATCGGCCCAGCGATCGACGATGCCCTTGGCGTGTGCGTAGTCCCACGGCATCCACCCCACGTAGATAGACCAGGCCAGGGTGAAGGTTGGCTTCTTGTCGGCGGCCTCGGCCGTGCCGAGGGTGAGGCAAACCAGTAAGGCGAAGGCGATTCGCGGTAGCGCGGGGATGGGAAAGGTGCGATCTAGCATTGGCTCTTCCGTTGAGTGCATTTGGTGCACACCTCTAAGTCGCGTGCACTGATTTGGTGCCGGCGCGAACTCGCCAGGAGATCGTCGTGCCTGCGTGGTGTGCCGCGACAACCCGCTACCACGCCCGCCTCGACGTTGTCTGCGGGTGCTGCCGGTGAAAGTGCAGGTTCCGTGCCACGCAGGCCGTCAGCCACACGCCGCGACGCTCGGGTGCAACGCGTGGCCTGAACGCCCTAGCGAGCGGCCAGCCAGTGGCGCCAGCCGCCGTGACCAGTGATGTCTTGCGCGCCCTCCTCGCAGCCGGCCGCACCGATGAAACCCACGTACTCGCGGTCGTC
The DNA here is from genome assembly GCA_039193195.1 of Pseudomonadota bacterium. Lineage (NCBI taxonomy): Bacteria > Pseudomonadati > Pseudomonadota > Pseudomonadota bacterium. Next base: position 87,544 of record JBCCWS010000015.1, on the reverse strand, counting down.
GTCGAGGCGTACCTGGCCCAGGCCCAGCGGCGAGGGAATCTGTTGCAGGAAGCTGCCGATCGTCTGTGCCGGGAGGTCCCAGAGTTCCACCTCTATGCTCGCGTCGCTCTCGGGGTCGGCGATCAAGGCTGGCCGTTCGGGCGGTCCGCCGGGCAGGGCCAAAAGCCGGTACCCAGAGGCCGTGCGACAGGTGCGTAGGCGTCGTCCGCCGCGGCTGCGGATCTGGTGGTTCAGGGGCAAGCCGTCCATGTGTGCGCCGGCCAACACCAGCGGGTAGCCGCGCGCGGCGCGCCAGGATTCGCCGCGGAATCGGGCGGCCAGTTCCAGCAGCGCATGGTCGCTGCCAGCGCCAGCGAACAAGGTGATACCGAAGGGAAGCGTTGACGGGGTGGATGGCGGCACGGGCACGGCGATTGCCGCGTAGTCGAGTAGGTTCATGAAGTTGGTAAAGCGCCCCAGCGCCGTGTTCACCGCGACCGGCTCCGCAAGCACCTCATCCACCGTGGGGAAGCGATCGGCCGTGGGCACCATGATCGCGTCGACCTCGCGGAGGATCGCGTCGGCCGCTGTTCCCTTCGCCCGCAGGGCATCGAATCCACGGAACGTGGCCAACGCATCGAAGCGGCTGGCGTTGGCGATAATGCTAGCGGTGACGGGGTGCACGTCATCCGGGTGCTCTGCAATGAACTCGCCCACGGCCACCGCTCGCTCGGCCACCCAGGGACCCTCGTAGAGCAGGGCGCCAGCGTCCACGAACGGAGTGATGTCTACGGGCACTACCGTGCAGCCGATAGCGCCGAGGCGGTCACAGGCCTCGCGGAAGGCCTGCGGTCCCCACTGCGGCGAGGCGAAGGCGAGCTGATCATCGAGGGGTACGCCGATCGTGGGCGGATTCGGGAACATGTGGGGTGTTAGCGTGCGGCACATCGGATCCGTGTCATCAGGGCCAGCTAGCGTATGCAATAGCTGAGCCGCATCCGCGACTGTGTGAGTAAAGGTCGTGATGCAATCGAGTGATCGGCAGGCGGGTACCACCCCGGTGGTAGGTAGCAGCCCGCGGCTGGGCTTTAGGCCGACTAGGCCGTGAAAGGCGGCGGGAATGCGGCCCGAGCCTGCAGTGTCCGTGCCGAGGGCAAAGTCCGCCTCGCCGAGGGTCACGGCCACAGCGGATCCGGCGCTAGAGCCGCCGGAAATGCGCGTCGGGTCGATGGCGTTTCGGCACACGCCATAGGGGCTGCGCGTGCCTACGAGGCCTGTCGCGAACTGATCTAAGTTGCTCTTGCCAAGGGGCGTGGCGCCGGCGTTCAGCAGGCGCTCCACCACGGTGGCCGAGCGTTGTGGCGTGTACGCGTAGGCTGGACAGGCCGCCGTGGTGGGGACGCCGGTTAGGTCGATGTTGTCTTTGATCGCGAAGGTCAGGCCCGCCAGGGGCCCGTCGTCGCCTGCCGGATGATCGCGCCGGATGGCCTCAGACTCTGCGGGTGTCAGGCGCGTGATCCAATGCTGATGCGATCCGTGGCGCTCGCTCAGGCTCGCCAGGGCTTGCAGCCGCGACCCAAGTAGCTGCGTGGACGCACGGACGGCCTCGAAAGACTCACCGATGATCTTCCCCATCTGCTCTCCTCGGTTCGCTTGTCACGTTACTTGCATGAGGGGCAAGCAAGGAAGATGCCGACCGCTGGCGTGTAGGCGATCTGCTAACGATTTCAGGAGGACTCATGGCGATACGACGGATCTTGCAAGTCAGTGGCGTACTGCTGCTGGTGGCGCTGTTGCCGACGGCGGCGTCGGCGGCCGAATCGGCGGTGGCAGATGCGGTGGCCGACAAGCGCCTGGCCCGCGCCGAAGGCATGATCGATGCGTTCTACTCATTCGAGCCGAAGCGCTTGGCACCTTTCCTAGAGGATGCGGGCGAGTACGCCAAGCGTCTCATGTACTACCAGGGCTGGGCCGAGGGCGGAAACTACAAGATCGTGCGCCGCGCACCGTGTGCCGTGGTGGACTCGCCCCAGGTGATCGCCTGCCCGATCACCGTGCAGGACGATCCGGTCATGGCCCTCGGCATGACGTTCAAGGTCACGGACACCTTCACGCTTACCTTCGACGGCCTGAAGATCGCGAAAGTCGCGACCAGCTCCGACGACAAGCCCCTCTACCATCAGGCCCGCGAATGGGTGGTGGAGAACATGCCGCAGATCATGGAAGGCCCGTGCAAGGGATTTTTCGCCGGCGGCGCCACGCCCGGGGAGTGCGCGCAGGCCATGACCAAAGGCTACGCCAGCTTTGCGGCGAGCGAAGACTTTCCCGGGTTGGACTGAGCAGGCGGCTAGATCCAAGCCCACCCCAAGCGCGCTAGACTTGCGCTGACGACCAACGCAACACGAGGACAAGGCCCATGTCCGAGACCACCCTCACCGTCAACGGAAAGACCCGTACCGTTGACGCCGACGACGCCATGCCGCTGCTTTGGTACCTGCGCGATGAGCTTGAGCTGACCGGCACCAAGTTCGGCTGCGGCATGGGCCTGTGCGGTGCCTGCACCGTGCACCTCGATGGCCGCGCAACGCGAGCCTGCCAAACGCCCGTGAGCGCTGCCGTGGGTAAGGAGGTCACCACCGTCGAAGGCCTCTCGCCCGATGGCACCCATCCGCTGCAGCAGGCGTGGCTCGAGCAACGCGTGCCTCAGTGTGGGTACTGCCAAGCCGGTCAGCTGATGACCGCCGCGGACTTCCTCGCCCGCAACCCGGACCCGAGCGATGAGGAGATCGACCAGGCCATGGCAGGTAACATCTGCCGTTGCGGCACTTACCTGCGCATTCGCAAGGCCGTGCGCAGCGCTGCCGACAAGATGGGGGAGCGCTGACATGGCGAGAGGAGAACTCGAAGCACTGCTCGGTGACGCCCTGCCTGGCGCAAGTCTACGTACGGCACCCCCAACGCCTAGTCTCGCAGGAGGCCTAGCCCTTACGATAGGTAAGCCGACCCGTCGCCAATTCTTGCAAGCCTCTGGCCTGGCACTCGGCGGCTTGACCCTCGGCCTGTCCGCGCCCAAGCAGGCCTCAGCCGCCGCCGCGAGCGCCGAGCGCGACGGCTTCCACCCCAATGCCTGGCTGCACATAGCGCAGAACGGTGACACCACCTTGTGGTGCGGCCGCTGCGAGATGGGTCAGGGCATCAGCACGGCCCTGCCTGCCGCCGTGGCCGACGAGCTCGAGGCCGATTGGACACGCGTCACCGTGCTCCAGGGCGACGGCGACAAGGCCAAGTACGGCCCGCAGAACACGGGCGGTTCGCGCAGTATCAATCTCATGCTCGAGCCGATGCGCAAGGCCGGCGCGGCCGGCCGCGAGATGCTGGTGGCCGCGGCCGCCACGGCTTGGGCGCTGCCCGCCGCGGATTGCTACGCGCAGCAACACACGGTGCGCAATCGTCGCGACGATCGCATGCTGACCTACGGGGAGCTGGCCGCCGTGGCCGCCACCCTGCCCGTGCCGGAGGAGCCAACGCTCAAGTCGCCCGCCGAGTACCGCTACATCGGCAAGTCCCTGCCGCGCCACGACCAACGCGCAATCGTCACCGGCACGCGCACCTATGGTGCGGATGTGAAGCTCCCCGGTATGAAGTACGCGGCGATCCGCCACGTGCCGGTCATGGGCGCCACGGTGAGGTCCGTCGATAGATCCGCGGTCGAGGGCCTGAAGGGGGTGACCAAGGTGGTGGAGATTCCGCGCTTCGCCCACGCCTACGGGTCCCTTGGTGGCGTGGCTGTGGTCGCCGATAACACGTGGATTGCTCAGCAGGCAGTGGCCAAGCTGCAGATCGAGTGGGACCGCGGCCCCCACGGCGACTACGACACGCAGGCCTACAAGGCGATGCTGGTCAAGCATGTGGAAGCACCGGGCGAAGTCGCCTTCACCCGCGGTGAGGTGGACGATGCCCTCGAGGGCGCCGTCGTGCGCCACGCCAACACTTACGTTGGCGGACACCTTTCCCACTCGCCCATGGAGCCGATGGCGAGCGCCGCCTGGGTGACGGAGGATCGCTGTGAGATCTGGGCGTCGACTCAGGATCCGCAGGGCGTGCAGGAGGCGATAGGCAAGTTCCTCGAGCGGCCCCCGCAGGACATCATCGTCCACGTGATGGCCTCGGGCGGCGCTTTCGGTCGCAAGTACAAGTGTGACTACGTGCAGGAGGCGGTGACTCTGTCCCGCGCGGTTGGCGCGCCCGTGCAGCTCACCTGGACCCGCGAAGAGGATACGCGCACGGGCTACTACCATTCCTGCAGCGCCCAGCACATCGAAGCCGGCCTAGATGCGCAAGGCAACGTGGTGGGCTGGTTGCACCGGGCGGCCTTCCCGCCGATTCCCTCTACCTTCAATCCGCAGGTCACCCGCCCGGGCGAGCGCGACCTCGGTCGCATCATCGGTCATCCCTTCGGCATCGCCAACGTGCGTATCGAATCGGGCGAGGCGCCGGCCCACACGCGCATCGGCTGGTACCGCGCGGTGTACGACATCTTCTGGGCGCACGCCATCAATATTTTCGTCGACGAACTCGCCGAGAAGGCACAGACGGACACCTTGGACTTGCTAAGGGGCCTGTATCGCAATTCATCCGACCCGAAGACCCAGGCGCAAGCCGCGCGCTCCCTGGCCGTGCTGGAGCAGGCATCGTCCATGGGCGACTGGGGCCGCGAGCTGCCGGCGGGCGAAGGCCTCGGCATCGCCGTGCATCACAGCTACGAAAGCTACACGGCGATGGTGGTGCACGTGGCGCTTGAAGACGGACGGGTGCGCGTGAAGCGTGTGGACTGTGCCGTCGACTGCGGCATGGTCTTGAACCCGGACATCGCCACGGCGCAGATGGAAGGCGCGGTGATCATGGGGCTTGGCCTCGCCCTGGAGACGGAGGTGAGCTTCCGCGAGGGCGCGGTGGTGAACTCCAACTTCCACGACTACCGCGTGCTGCGCATCAGCGATGCGCCGCCGCAGATCAACGTGGCGTTCATCGGCCAGGAGCATCGCTCCACGGGGCTTGGGGAGCCGGGTGTGCCGACATTCGCGCCCGCCCTAGCCAACGCGATCTACGCCGCGGGCGGCGAGCGCCATCGCGCCTTGCCGATGACTCAAGTCTAGGCCACCCGAGCGGGTGCGGCCGCTTCCTAGGCGGCCGCGCTATCGCTCTTGCGCGGTGCCCCCTTCAACTCGCACGAAGGTGCCGCCGTACCAGTTGCCGGTTTCGCGCTCGTCACTGTCGAATTGCACGGAGAGCATCTCGTAGCGGTCCACGTCGAGCCAGCGGTAGCGATAGCGGCGGTACGTGCCGGCCGGCTCGTCCTCGAAGCGGATCGTGAGCGTTAGGTCGCCGTTCTCCTCCAGCACGCCCTGACCCACGCCAACCCGTCTGTCGCCGAAGTGGGAGAGGTGGCGGACGCTGCGCCGATCCTCGCCGATCACCCAGAGGATGTGACCGTTCAGACCGCCCCCGGCGTCCACGGCGCAGAGCACGGAGTAATGCGTGTTCACCGGGGCGCAGTGCGTGAAGTGGCCGGGGATGGTGAGCGTATCGAGGGTCTTGCCATCCCAGACCTGTAGAAAGCGGTCGTCTTGGAGCGTCCAGTCGCCGAGGAAGCGAGCGAAGGGGAAGGTGGGCGTGCCGGGGGCCTCGGCTGCAGCGGTGGCAGCACCCGTGGCGAGCACGCCGGTGGCAAGGAGGACGTACTTAAGGCTCTTCATAGGGTTCCCAGCGCCAACGATCGAACACCTGGGTTGAGACCCCTACGAGGGCCGCGAGTTCTGGCCCGCTCTCATGCCGCGGGAGCTAGCGTCGGGGGCGCGTGAGAACGAGGTGGCGAAGGAGCCTTAGGGCTACGATACCGAGCGCGAGTAGCCAGAGCATATCGGGGTTGGTGAAGGCTGGGAGGCCACTGCCGGCGTAGACCGACGGCGATGCGCCAAGGCCCACGGCGACAGCTGTCCTAGCCGGTGCATTGCTGATGAGCTGGCGATACATCCCTGATCCTCCAGAGCTTGGCCCCCACCACGGCGGATGCAATCGTCGCGCCAGCCTCACAAGGGTTTGGCGATCAGGTGCTTAGGGCATGCTCGCGGGGGCCGCTGTGTAGCCCTGTAACGATCGCCGACAGGCACCGTCGAGACTATGTGGAACGATCGATGGCGCACGCGCCCTTGTGGGCCGCCCCCGGTGAGATGCACCTAGCCGGCGGCAAGGACCTGCGCCGGTGTGTTCGCGGTGATGCGGGCTTCGAGGATTTTCCGGGCGATGCGCATCGTGCGCTCGTTGTCGACGTCGATGCAGGCCTCGGAGAACGGCATGCGAACGAAACCGACCTGGCAACCGAAGGTCTTCGATAGCCTTACACCCACGTCGTCAAGAGAGAGGCGATGGAGAAAGTAGAGCAGGAAGTTGAATACGCCGAAGGCGCGTACGATGCGCATCGCCTTCTTGCGGAACTGACCGCCGCCGCGGAACATCGCCGCTGCGCCCACCGCCTTCGGTCGGGTGAGGGCGTAGAGGTTGCAGTTTGAGAATTCGCCGTCCGTAAAGGCGTAGAAGCGGCGTTGGCCGTTTGGGTGTTCGGCGCGCAGAAGATCCGCCGGTGTCATGGCGATGGCCGCGTCCACGTCGGTGCGTTCGAGCTCGGCGCAAAAGTGCTCGAGCATGGCCGGGGTGAGCAGCGGGTTGTCGGCGGTGGTGATGATCGCTGGGAAGCGCGCGGCCTCGGGGCCCGCCAGGGCGGCTTCGACGCTGGCGAACAGATCCGGCCCCGAGGCCACCAGCGAGATCCGACCCGAGGCCACGTCATCGTCGAAGCGGGGCAGAGGCGCGAGCAGGGTCTCATCGTCGCTCGAAATGACGATGCGGGCGATCTGCGGCGCGCTTAGCAGCGTATCCAGTACCCACTCGACCATCGGCTTGCCAGCCATATCGATTAGGCACTTGTTGCCGTTGTCGCAGAAGGGCGCGAGGGGGTCGTCTGCGCCGCGTCGCTGCGCGGCGAGTACCACGGCGGTGTAACCCTCGCGGCTCATGCCGCCTGTACCGCGCTGGGAGGGATCAGGCCCTGGCGCTCCAGGCTGCTGCAGATGATCGTCTCGATGAGCTCACGGTGAGACACGCCGATCCGTCGCCCGACCGATGCGATGGTCTTACGAGACCAGAGGTTGCAGTTGATGTTCATCTCGATGAAGTGCACCTCACCGGTCGCCGCATCCACGCGATACTCGAGGCGACCGTGATCGAAGGGCCACACCTCCTCCACGATGCGCTGGCTCATGGCGAGCACCTCATCGCTCAGGGGCCCCTCGCTTAGGAGCACGTGCTTGGTCGAGGACGGCACGAGGTCGCGCTTTTGCTCGTAGGTGCGGATCGGACCGCTGTCGCCGTCGTAGCGAATGACGGGGAAGTACCAGGGGTTGCGCGCGGCGATGACCGGTGCGGCGAGGTCCGTGCCATCGATGTAGCGCTCCACGATGACGTCGTGGCCCTCTTCTTGCAGCTGGGCGATGTGCCGTTGGGCGACACCCCAGTGTGAGGTGACGTGGATACCCCAAGAGGCGGAACTGGCGTTGGGCTTGATGATGAGCGAGTCCCAGTCAAAGGCCGGCGCGCTCGTGTCTAGGCCGCCGATCGCGTAGTGCTTCCAGGGCGGGGTGGCGATGCCCAGGTTGGCCACCACGTGCTTCAGCAGGCGCTTATCGTCCGTGAGGCCGCGCACGATCGGTGAGCCGCCGAGGTAGGGGAGGCCCTTGGACTCGGCGAGCAGCGGCGCTAGCATTTCGCTGTTGCGAAAGCCGGCGCGGTTCAGTAGGGATATCACGAAGTCGCACGCGGGCGTGCTCGTCAGCGCGTTGAAGCTGTTCGCCGGCGTTACGCGCAGGCCGATCTCTCGCAGCGTGTCCAGGAGCTCCCGGTGGTAGGTGGCGTGGGTGCCGTCCTCGGCATCCGGGGTGCCGTCGCTCAAGGCGTGCTTGGCAAGGAACAGCACGCGCAGGGAGTCCTTAACGGACTGGGGGATTTCGAGGCAACGGGGATGCCGTGCGGTGGTGGTATCGACTTTCACGCGCATTATTTTGCGTCTCGCCCGTTACGGTGGTGTTGCGAAGTGGCGAAGCTCTGGAGTCGAGCGCGCGTCATAGGGAGGACAACTGCGCGCATTCGGGCTCGCGGCAACACCGAGGTTGGCGCGCAATCTACCCGATCACGTTGCTTTTGCAACCCGTGCAGCGATTGGTGACGGTGTCGTGAAGACTCTATCTTAAGAGCGATGCACTAGTCATGAATCAAAAAAGGGTGTTCGCGTCAATGGATCAGCAAGAAATGCCGCAACGTAGTAACTTCAGCCCCTATGAGAGTTTTTGGCACGAGATCGGCGAAATGGATGTGTTGAAGGTGCTTTGCTTGGTGGCCGTGTCCGCCTCACTGGCCGCATGCACCGGGAAGTCTCCCGACGCGGCGGCGACGGTCCCAGCGACCGGTGATGGGCAGGGCGGTGCGGCCGTCGCCGTCGACAAGCGCCCCTTTGCGCCCATGCTCGACGGCACGTCCATCGCCAACGGCATCTCCTATGGCGCGTACCGCGACGGCGAGGCCCCCGGCGGTACCCTCACCTCCAAGGACGATATCCTCGAGGACCTCACCATCCTCGCCGAGCGCTGGAAGCTGATCCGCCTCTATGGCGCGGATCCCCAGTCGAAGAACATCCTGGAGGTGATCGAGGAGAACGACCTGCCCATTCGCGTGATGCAGGGCATCTGGCTCGACTCTCATAAGAGCGACGAGGAGAACGATGAGCAGGTGCGCCTCGCCATCGAGTACGCCAACGCCTTCCCGGAGATCGTCCTGGCGGTGAACGTGGGCAATGAGATCCTGGTGGACTGGTCGTACCACCGCATCACCAACCTCGACTACGTGGTCGAGCAGATCCGCCGCGTGCGCAGCAACGTGAAGCAACCGGTCACCGTCGCCGACGACTACAACTTCTGGAACAAGCCGCAGGCCCCGCGCATCGCCAATGAGCTCGACTTCATTTGCCTCCACGCCTACGCCTTCTGGAACGACAAGACCCTCGACATCGCCATGGACTGGACCGAGTCGACCTACAACGATATCCAGGCCTTGCACCCCGAGCACACCATCGCTTACTGCGAGACCGGCTGGCCCACGAGCCGCGTCTACGGTGACGGCAGCTACGAGGGTGGCCTCACGGGCAAGGCCGGCGAGGCCGAGCAGAAGACCTTCTTCGCTCAGTACGACGCCTGGGCCGAGGCCAACGGGGTGATCTCCTTCTACTTCTCGTCCTTCGACGAAAACTGGAAGGGCGGCTTCGACGGCGACAACCCCTTGGACAAGGCGGAGAAGCACTGGGGCCTATACAAGACCGATCGCACGCCCAAGGTAGCTCTGCAGTAGGGCGGCGTGCGGGTTGTGACGCGCATCCAGCAGCGCTCTAATCGGGGCATGACCAGACCTTGCGGCCCCCACGACATCGGCGGCGCCCACGCGGGCCCCATCGACCCTAGCGAGCACGATACGGCTTGGTGGGAGTGGCAAGTCGACGCCATGGTGCGCCTCGCCATGGCCAAGGGGCTTTTTACGGACTTCGCGGAGCTGCGCGACGGCATCGAGCGCCTCGCTCCCGAAGACTACGAGCGGCTCACCTACTACGAACGTTGGGCGATTTCCCTCGCGCACGCGCTGCTGGATAAGGGCGTGGTGACGCAGGGCCAGCTAAACGCTCGCATCGCCGAAATCCGCAAGCGCCACGCGACCGCCGGTGAACCGCCTTGAGTGCGCCGCGCTTCGCTGTCGATCAACGCGTGCGCATCGCTGATCGCACGCCCTCTGTGCACCATCGAGTGCCCTGGTACGCCAAGGGCCGCGTAGGCACGATCGAACGTGTTTGCGGCATGCACGGGCAGCCGGAGCAATTCATACGCGGTGATGGCGAGCCGCTCACGCGCCTGTATCGGGTGCGTATCCCACAGCGAGACCTGTGGGCCAACTACGCCGGCGCGCCCGATGATGTTCTCGAGCTCGAGGTGTTCGAGCACTGGCTCGAGGAGGCGTAGTGAGCGGCGATCACGATCACAGCAACACGCTCCAGGCGGATCACCGGGAGCCGACCAGCGACGGCGCGCTCGTCGGTCTCGCCCTGCGGGAGCTGCTGATTGAAGGCGGCCACTACACGTTGCAAGAAGAGCTGGCCATGATCGCCAAGATGCAGGGCGCCTCGCCCCACAACGGCGCTCGCCTCACCGCCAGGGCTTGGGCCGATCCCGCCTTCCGCTCCCGATTGCTTGCTAACGGCGCGGAGGCGATCAGGGAATTCGGCTTCGACCTCTCGCCCACGGAGTTCACGGTCGTCGAGAACACTGATGAGGCGCACAACGTGATCGTCTGCACCTTGTGTTCCTGCTACCCGCGGGCGCTGCTCGGCACGTCGCCGGCGTGGTACAAGTCGAAGGCATACCGGGCGCGGGTGGTGCGCGAGCCGCGCGCCGTGCTGGCGGAGTTTGGGGTCTCACTCGATGAGCGCGTGCACGTGCGCGTGCACGATTCCACCGCAGAGCTGCGCTATATGGTACTGCCCCAGCGGCCGGCGGGGAGCGAGGGGTGGGATGAGGCGCGCCTCGCTGCGTTAGTCACCCGGGACTCGCTGATCGGCACCCAGCGGGTGCTGAGCGCCTGAGCGATCGGGTGCGCGGGCGGCGAAGCAAGCACGAACGTTGGCGGCCGGTGGGGGTGACACGCGCCTACTGTCGCGCGCAGTACAACCCCCGCTGGCGTTGAGGCGTAGGGAAAGGGGAGGGGCAGCGCAGGCGTGGCCTTCGGCGCGTTCGTCGGCGAGCGCAAGCGCTGACTCGCCACCAACCCACGCGCCAGCCTGGACCCCTACGCCGGCTCTTGCGCGGCCGGCCGCAGGAGCGGGCCGTCGGGCGTGTCCTCGACCGTAAACCCGGCATCCTCCACTTTCTTGCGCAGGGCATCGGCCTTGGCGTAGTCCCGATCTCGCCGTGCTTGTTCACGCTCAGCCAGCAGTTGCTTTAGGTGAGCCTCATTGGCTCGCGCCGTGGCGGTAGTTGGCCGCAGGGTTGCCAGCGCCTCCTGCGGAGCCTGCTGTAGCAGTCCCATGAGCCCGGCGGATGAGAGTAGGGCCGCTTTGGCTTGCGCGCGCTCGGCGGCCGAGTCGGCGTTGTCGAGAGCGGCGGCCAGCACGTGCAGGCGCGCCATCGCACCCGGCACGTTCAGATCGTTGCGCAGGGCCTCGAGCACGGCCGGGTCCGCCTCGGCCTGCGCGGGGGCGGGGATGTTCTCGACCTTCGCCAGGCTCTCGTAGTACCGCGTCAGAGTCTGCTTCGCTGCCCTCAGACGCTTCGCGCTCCAATCGAGCGGCCGCCGATACTGGGTCGAGAGCAGCGCCAGGCGAATGGCCTCGCCCGGGGCTTGCGCCAGCAGATCCCGCACCAGCAGAACGTTGCCGAGTGACTTCGACATCTTCTGCCCGTCCACGGTGACGAAGCTGTTGTGGACCCACGTGTGGCAGTAGAGCTCGCCGTGGGCGCACGTGCCCTGAGCGATCTCGTTCTCATGGTGGGGGAACACCAGGTCCTGGCCGCCGCCGTGAATATCGATCGTGTGGCCTAGGTGCTGACCGATCATGGCCGAGCACTCGACATGCCAGCCCGGCCGACCTCGGCCCCAGGGGCTATCCCAACCTGGCAGGTCCGCCGTGGAGGGTTTCCACAGCACGAAGTCCATCGGATCGCGCTTGTAGGGGGCGACCTCCACGCGCGCGCCCGCCAGCATGTCCTCCGTGCGCCGCCCCGACAGTTCGCCGTAGGCACCGTAGGAGGGCACGTGGAACAGGGCATGGCCCTGCTCGACGTAGGCATGGCCGCGCTCGATCAGGGCTTCGATCAGTTCGATGATGGCCGGGATGTGATCGGTGACCCGCGGCTCTAGGTCGGGCGTCAGCACGCCCAGGGCCTGCATGTCCTCGTGATAGGCCGCGATGTAGCGGTTTGTCAGGGTGCCGATGGGGATGCACTCATCGGCCGCGGCCGCGTTGATCTTGTCGTCCACGTCGGTGAAGTTGCGGGCGTAGACCACCTCGCCGTAGTCGTGCCGCAGGAGTCGCGACAGCACGTCGAACACCACGGCGGGCCGCGCGTTGCCGATGTGGGCGAAGTTATAGACCGTAGGGCCACACACGTACATCGTCGCTCGGTCTGGTCGTTCGGTACGCAACGGCTCCGTTTTCCGGGTGAGCGTGTTGTGAAGACGAATTGGCGACGAAGTCACGCAGGGGTTCCTTTCGGTTCGAGCGGGTTCCCGGGCTGGGGCTTTCTTTTACCAGATCAGCGGCTGCTGCCGTGAGCGGTAGCGGCCAGGTGCCCGAGCGCGTCCACCTATTCAACCACTCTCGTCAAGGGGCGGGTGGCGCTAGCGACAACCCAGCTCGTGCGAATAGCGGGTGCGCTTAACTCAATTCGATGGGGTAAGCCGGCGCCAGCCCCCAACGGCGGTGGCGCCGGACGGCGGCGGCAGCTGGCGCACAACGAGCATGGGATGCGCAGCGCCACCTGCGACATGAGGTTCCTATTCGTAGGCGGCGCTCGGCGCGCGGTGCATTCCAAGGCCGTCATGTTCGCCAGAGCGAGCGCCTCGGCGCGGCGGGAGCTTCGGTGGCGAGTCACGCCGAGGTTCACGGCCCTCGAGCTGGCCGTAGGCGGTCTGACTTACCGGCAAGGTAAAACCACTCCTGGTCTACCTGAGCGTTCGGATTGGGGAAGACGATCCACCCGTCAGTCTCAGCGCTCAGCTCCACCCCGTCGTGACGCACGGCGATCACATCGCCTCGCGCAACCTTCTCGAAGCTGCGCCAGTCTCGGACGAAGCGGTCGTCGCGGTGCAGCCGATCGATCACCTTGTAGAGGCGAATCACCTCGGGATGCGCCGGTGGCGGGGGGCTCGGTAATCCCGCGGCCATGGCGAGATGTGACAAGGTGGCGCAGACAGCCCGATACGCGCGGTGAGGCGCCTCGTCCTCGTCGTGTTGGCCGCACTCCAGGGTGATGCCCATGCCGCCGTAGCGGCGGATTGTCTCGGTGGTGCCAACGCCGTAGTCGACGTTCGCCTCGGCTCCGCGTGCCAGGCGATCTCGTACGCCCTGCGCGTAAGTCTCCAACCAGCCTTCAACGAAGCGATCGACCCCCAGGTGAAGTGCCAGCGCTTCCTCCTGCTCGGCCTTGTCGAACGGTTGCAAGTGATCGTCGTTGTTCGGTGGCCCGAACAGGGCGAAGGGGACACCGGGGGTGTGGAAGGAATGCAGATCGAGCAGGATGTCGTGGGCCTCCAGCAGGGGGCAGAGCACGTTGGCGACGGCGTCCTCGAAATCCTCAGGGGCGCTGGCGATGCGCATATTGCGGTTGAGGTTGCGGTCGCCGTGGCGACGTTTCAGCCGGTAGGCCAGCGGGTTGGTAATGGGGATCATCGTGAGGGTGCCGCAGTCGATGCGGACGGTGCCTTCCTCGATCTCCCGCCGTAGGCGCTCGATGGCCCGCGTGCCGCACGTCTCGTTGCCGTGCACGGCCCCCAGGATGAGCAGCTTGGGACCGGGCCGAAAGCCAATGAACTGATTGACGGACAGGCCCGTTGGGAGCTGACTGTCAGGCATCTGGGGCATCGCTGTGTTGGTGGACTGAGAGTGTGGTGGCGCTCATGCGCGTAGTTTCGCTGGATGGAAGGGCTGTCACAAGTAGCCGTGTCTGCGATCGTATCTGGTGGCCGGTCGAATTCGGCTACGCGGCCACTTTCAGCCCGGCGTCACGATCGTGGTGGTGCTGGAAGTCGATCGGATGCTATTCAATATAATAGGTAAATGGGGTGAAAGTGTGAACGTCTGCACCGAAGTCCGTGTCGGCAGCGGCCCTCGGCGCGCTTCCGGCGATCGTGGCGACAATGCTTGCCGGCGCGCAGATCGATAGCGCGGGGTCGGGCGCTAGTTCTGGGGCAGCGCTCCGACTCGCCCCACGCTGTTGGTGCTTGTGTTAGCCCTCGCTCACTGGTCTTAGGGTCTCTCCCCAACTTCTAGCCGCTCACACGCAGCTCTGCGCACTGGGTACCGATCGTTGGCTGCTGCGTTGTCAGGTTGCCGGTCCGGTCATCCACGCAGTTCGGATACTCAGTAGCGGCATGGACCCGGATCGGTACTTGTAGCTCAGTAAGCGCGCGCAAGGCGACGGTTCGAAGGGGCGGACGGGGCGGCTTCACTGAATTGTCGGGGTGAGAAGATTCGAACCTCCGGGCCCTGCCTCCGGAAGACAGGTCGCTATCTCAGCGGTCATCTATTTTCTTCAGTATTTCAATTGGTTGGATCGAGAGCATCTGACGCGCCCGCAAACGTGCGAGATTCTTGCGCGCAAACCGCCTTCCGCTGCCCGCAATCGCTGCTTCTGTGCTCCACCTCGACGCACCGGTGCCGTAACGCTGCTTTAGGGTCTCCGTGGCGGTAAGCGGGTCTTCCCAAGCTTCGAGTGCCGCGAGGCGGGCAAGCGCCTTTTTGTAATCGCGTTCGTGCTTCTGGTTCCGCGCGATGTGTTGGCTGTTGTCCGCCGCATCACCCTTCGTAGGGTCGTGCGCCATCAGCTGGGTGGCCATCTTCATGCCGGCGACAGCCTCTTGTAGCTCAATCAGCAGAAACTTGTGTTGGCAGTTGGCCATGCACTCGAGTATGCAATCTAGCTAATTGAATCACTGGTAAAGGTCGTCGGCTACAGGTGCGGCATGATCGGACGACATGGCTGAAATCAAATTAGCCCAGCTTCCGTGGGGGCGGGGGAGGGCGCTCAGTGTGAAGTGCATCAACAACGTCCTTAAACCCGCGTTCGAAGACCGTATTGTCCTTCCATCCGGCGAGATTGATAGCCTTGCGTGTCCTTACTTGAGCGGCAACTCCCCCCTCCTGCTTGAGTAGGTGACCGTCTAGGTCAAGCGGTACCAGCGCGAGTACGGGGTTGCCTGTTTGTTCCTGTAGCTTCCGTTCTTTCTCGAAAGCTGCTTCGACTTCGTTGCTGACCCACCAACTATTGAGCGAAGACTTCGAGCAGCAGAGAATCACTTTGTCCCAGAGTCGGATTCCCTGGTCGACAGCGTCCATGAGCTTGTCACCGCCGCGGACTTGGTGCTTGTCTAACCAACACCGAATTCCACGAGCTTGGAGCTGATCGTGGAGTCTTCTCGCGAAGCTCTCGTCGTCGTGGCTGTAACTGATGAAGCAGCTGTAGAACTTGATCGCCTCTGTGCTGAGCGACGGCAAGTACTCGATTAGTGCCTCTGGGATGCCGCAGCCACGAAGGAACACTTCGGGAAGGGCTGCGGTTTCGTGGAAGTTGTCACCGAAGTCGAGGATAGACGGGCCCAGGTGGAACACCTGATCGAGGTACATTGCTCTTGAAATACTGCTGCACTGGGTGAGATTGGTTCGGTAAAACAGCGCTTGGTGAAGATCAGCCCCAGCAAGTAGAGCTAAGCCGAGATTCGCCCCGCGGAGGTCTGCCCCACTGAGGTCCGCCCCACGGAGGTCTGCTTCGCGGAGGTCCGCCGCGCTGAGGTTCGCCACGGGGAGGTCCGCCGCGCGGAGATTCGCCACGCGCAGGTCCGCCCCACGCAGGTTCGCCCTACGGAAGTCTGCCCCACCGAGGTCTTCCCCCTGGAGGTCCGCCTGGACGAGGTTCGGGGTCTCATGGGGTTTGGCTTTCCTCCACGCGTTCCATTCCTTAACGCTTCGCAGCAGCAGCTCGACGTGCTCTTCGTTCGCCATAGCTACCGCCCAATCCTCGTAACAGTGGCCTTCCCCTTGATCCGAGCGAGCATGTTCCCGAGCTCGCGGTCGGTCTCCGCTGTGTTGTAGATCAGCGCGCGCAGCTCCAGGCCCTCGGCCGTGTCGTTGGCCTGCGGGGTTTCCTCGGAGTCGAATCGTATGTGCTGGTGGTTGTGATTCGCGATCGCCATCCAGCGCATGATGCGTGGGTCGAGTGCGTCTGTCATGGTCGGTCCTCCTTGGAGGGCCGATGCTACCTCAGAACACTGGGCGCTCGTTCATGACGCCCACCACAGCGCGCCGATCAGTAACGCCACCCAAAACGCAACGCCCGCCGGAACGAGCCGCCACCCATGCCTCGCGATCGAGCAGACAGCGCTAGCGTGCAGGGGAGAGGCGTTGCTCAATCGAGACCCACCAACCTTGCGGTTTGGTTGGGTAGCTCACGGCGCGGCCGTCTGGGCGGCGATCGAACCGCCGAACAGAACCCAAGTGGTCACGTCCGCGTAGGCCTTCTTCCTCTTGGCCGCTGAGATAGCGGCGAATGTGCACCCGCACTCAAGGGCGATATCGCGTAGTAGCTCGCGGCCCGATTGAGCGTGGCTATAGATGCTTCGAACGTCTGCGAGGGACAGCCCGATCGTTGAGGCTCGGCCGTGGCCCACACGGTCCCGCGCGTTCTCACGCGCAGTGCCCCAAAGCAGGTTTTCCGGACGGTTGTTGGAAGGATTGCCATCGCGATGGCGGCAAACGGACGACAGTCGCGGGGGCGGCCCATAGAAAGCTCTGGCGATCAGTCGATGGACGGATAGCGTTTTCTGTCCGCTGGACGTCGGGATGTTCGCGTCCGATGCCCTGTCCGAGTGATCTTCTGCTTCCCATGCTTCGGAATGGGTGCGCCCTGGTCGAGTAGATCTCGCCGTCTAGATCTCGCCGTGGTTGTCCGCGTAGTAGCCAACCCGCCCGCGTGGGCACGATGCACATGACGATAGCTGACATGCCAATTCGTTGATTCCGCAACGCGTGCGCGAAACGTGCGCGACGCCTGTTGTAAGCGGTTGATTCGTATGGCCCCGAGGAGACTGTCCTCGCGCACAAATCGTTTTGAGCTTGGTCGGGTAAGTGTTTGAAATAGTTGGTCGGGGTGGCGAGATTCGAACTCACGGCCCCTGCCTCCCGAAGACAGTGCTCTACCAGGCTGAGCTACACCCCGAACGATGGCGAGAAGACCCCCGCACCTGCGCAGTTTGATGAGAAATGGCACCCCGGGAGCCCGCAGAGGGGACGGCTGCCACCGCACAAGGCCGCCCACAATAGCCGAACCCACCGCGCCTGTCGATAGCGTCTCCAGCACGTGGTTCGCAACGAATGGTGCGTCGCACCGTGTAGACTATGTCGCGTCCCAACCGTCGAAATCGGAGCGCGTCCAGCCGTGTCTCAGCCACCCCCAAGTCCCGCCCAGGCGCCTCTCTCCACAGCCCCTGCCAAGCCGCGCATCGTCGTCGTCGGCGGTGGCGCGGGTGGACTGGAGCTCGTCGCCGCCCTCGGTCGTCGCCTCGGCCGTAAGGGCAAGGCGGACATCATGCTGGTGGACCGCAACTCCTCCCACATCTGGAAGCCCCTCCTGCACGAGGTGGCGACGGGCGCCCTCGACTCGAGCCTCGACGAGGTGGGCTACCGTGAGCACGCCCACCGCTTCGGCTACTGCTACCTCTTTGGCGAGATGTGTGGCCTCGATCGGCAGGCGAAGGAAGTGATCATCGCACCCACCATCGATGAGGACGGCGAGGAGATCATGGCGGAGCAGCGCATTCGCTACGACTACCTAGTGATAGCGGTAGGGAGCGTCTCGAACGACTTCGCCACTGAGGGCGTGACGGAACACTGCATCTTCCTCGACCGGCGCCAGCAGGCGGAGCGCTTTCGCCAGAAGCTGCTCAATCTGTGTGTGGCGGCGTCGTTGAAGACCCAGGCCAACCCGGCGGAGAAACCGACCGTGGACGTCGCCATCGTAGGCGGCGGCGCCACGGGCGTGGAACTCGCTGCAGAGCTGCGCCACGCTACGGACGAGCTGCGCTACTACGGCCTCGATAACTTCGATCAGTCTCAGCTGCGCACGGCGCTGCTGGAGGCCGGCCCGCGCATCCTTCCGGCCCTGCCCGAGCGCATCTCCAGCGCGGCGCACGAGGAGTTGGAGAACATCGGCGTGAAGGTGCTCTGCAACGCTCGCGTGGTCAAGGTAACGCGTGCGGGCATGAAGCTTGCGCACGAGGGTCCCTTCATCGAGGGTGACCTCAAGGTATGGGCGGCGGGCGTGAAAGCGCCGGAGTTCCTGCAGGACCTTGGCGGTCTAGAGACGACCCGCGGCAATCTGTTGGTGGTCGAGCCCACGCTGCGCACGACGCGTGATCCGGCGATCTTCGCTATCGGCGACTGCGCGGCCTGCCCGATGCCGGATGATCCTGAGCGCAACGTGCCGCCTCGCGCGCAAGCGGCGCATCAGATGGCCGAGTGCCTGGTGAAGAACCTGCTGCGCGAGATGGAGGGCAAGCCTCTCAAGCCCTACAAATACACCGATTTCGGCGCCCTGGTGAATCTCTCTCGCTTTAGCACCGTCGGCAGCCTCATGGGTAATCTCATCGGCGGCAGCATGAAGGTGGAGGGGCGCATCGCGCGCATCATGTACATCAGTCTCTACCGCATGCACCTAAGCGCGGTGCACGGTTGGTTCCGAGCGGCGGTGATGACGGTGGTGGGGCACATCGCCCGGGTGGTGCGGCCTCGAGTGAAGCTGCACTAGCGGCGTGACATCAGTGAGCGAACGGCTTTAGTGACTTCGGCTAACGGAAATACTCGCTAGGGATGCTAGCGCGTCCTTGTACACCGAGTCGGGCAGGGGCGCCAAGGCAGCGAGGGCCGCGTCCGCTTCTTCCCGCGCACGCTGGTGGGTGTAGTCGAGGGCGCCTGAGTTGCGAACAGCGGCGATTACCGCCTCGATCTCATCCCGTCCGCCGGTTTCGATCGCCCGACGCACTAGCGAGACTTGCTCGGGCGTGCCGACGCGAATCGCGTGGATGAGCGGCATGGTCGGCTTGCCCTCGGCGAGGTCGTCGCCGATGTTCTTGCCGATCTCCTCGGCACTGGCGTCGTAGTCGAGGGCGTCGTCGCGCAGCTGGAAGGCGGTGCCTAGGCGCATGCCATACACGGCGAGTTGTCCGGCGATTTCGGCCGGCTGTCCACCGAGGATGGCGGCAAGCTGAGCGCCGGCCTCGAAGAGCTTCGCGGTCTTGTGGCGGATCACCTCGAGGTAGCGAGCCTCGGTGGTGTCGGGGTCGTGGCAGTTCACGAGCTGCTGCACTTCGCCCTCGGCGATCACGTTGGTGGCGTCGGCGAGCACTTCCATGACCTGCATGTCGCCGATCTGCACCATCATCTGGAAGGCGCGTGAGTAGAGGAAGTCACCGGTGAGCACGCTGGCAGCGTTGCCGTAGACGGAATTGGCCGTCTGGCGTCCCCGACGCAGGTTCGACTCGTCCACCACATCGTCGTGGAGCAGGGTGGCCGTGTGGATAAACTCGATGATGGCGGCGGACTTCACGTGGGCGTCGCCCTCGTAGGCTAAGGCCCGCGCAGCGAGCACTACGATCATGGGCCGCAGGCGCTTGCCGCCGGAGCTCACTATGTAGTGCGCGATGGTGTCGATCAGGGGCACGCGGGTGTGCAGCTGCCGACGGATTTCACCGTCGATCGCGGCAAGATCCTCGGAGATAAGCGCGCGAATGTCCGTCAGGGCCATCTCGGAGGGAGACGCCTGGATGAGGTTCGTAACCATCGGCGGGGGAGTGCTCTACGGCGTCCTCTAAACTAACGCGTAGGCATCGTAATGAGTCTGCCATAGGCGGCGCAAGCGGCTCTGCGGCGACGCAACTTGCAGTCGCGTATCGGCTTGATTGCGGTGCACCCACGGCGCCGCTATACTCCGGCGTCTTTGCCCAACTGGATTAGGAGAAACAACCATGTACGCGGTCATCAAGACGGGTGGCAAGCAGTACCGGGTTAGCGAGGGCGATGTCCTGCGCGTGGAGAAGCTCGAGGGCGAGCCCGGCTCCACCTACGAATTTACGGACGTGCTGATGGTCGGTGATGGCGAGAACGTCACGGTCGGCTCTCCGCTAGTCGCTGGCGGTAGGGTCACAGCCACGATCGAGGAGACGGCCAAGGGCGATAAGGTGGACATCGTGAAGTTCCGCCGCCGTCAGGGCTACCTCCGCATGAAGGGCCATCGTCAGTTCTACACCCAGCTGAAAGTCACGGGTATTTCCTGCGACGCCTGAGCGGCGCGGAGATCAGCTAACAACACCGGAGCGATCGAGCAATGGCACACAAGAAAGCAGGCGGTAGTACTCGCAACGGCCGCGATTCACAGAGCAAGCGCCTAGGCTTGAAGAAGTTCGGAGGCCAACAGGTGAAGGCAGGCAACATCCTCGTTCGCCAGCGCGGCACGGGTTTTAACCCGGGCGTGAACGTGGGCGTAGGTCGTGACCACACGCTGTTCGCCCTTACCGACGGTGAAGTGCGCTTCACCAAGCGCGGCCCTAAGGCGCGTCGCTTTGTCGACGTGGTCGCCGCCGACAGCTGAGCGTCCCGCCAGCGGCCTAGGCCGCATGGCCGAAACGCCTACGAGGCCCCGACATCGCGCTCGGGGCCTTGTTGTTTCTGGGCCTCGGCCACGGTTGAATCACACGCGAGGTCAGTTCAAGGAACCGTCGTGAAGTTCGTCGATGAAGCCACCATCCGCGTAAACGCCGGCAAAGGCGGTGACGGCTGTGCCAGCATGCGCCGGGAGAAGTACGTGCCTAAGGGTGGCCCCGACGGGGGCGACGGCGGGCGCGGCGGCGACGTGATCCTGGTGGCGGACGAGGGCCTCAACACGCTCGTCGACTTTCGCACCCAACGGCGCTTTCGCGCCGAGACCGGGCAGGCGGGCCGCGGCAAGGACTGTACGGGTCGCGGAGGCCAGTCGCTGGAAGTAAAGGTGCCCGTCGGTACGATCGTAAAGGACCTCGACACGGGCGAGACCCTGGGCGACCTGGCGGACGCGGACGCCCGTCTGGTCGTCGCCCGCGGCGGTGACGGCGGCCTCGGCAACGTGCACTTCAAGTCGAGCACGAACCGCGCGCCGCGCCAGTTCACGCCGGGTCAGCCCGGCGAAGCGCGCCAGCTGCAACTCGAGCTGCGCCTGCTGGCGGACGTAGGGCTGCTCGGGCTTCCGAACGCTGGCAAATCGACGCTCATCGGCGCCATGTCGGCGGCGCGCCCAAAGATCGCCGACTATCCCTTTACCACCTTGCACCCGAACCTCGGCGTCGTGCGGGTAGGCAGTCACCAGAGCTTCGTGCTCGCCGACGTGCCGGGCCTCATCGAGGGGGCTGCGGAGGGCGCAGGGCTGGGGATTCGCTTCCTCAAGCATCTGGAGCGTACGCGGCTTCTGCTCCACCTGGTGGATCTAGCACCGCTCGAGGGCGATCCACTGAACGACGTCACCACGATCGCGGGGGAGCTCGCGAAGTTCTCACCCGAGCTCGCCGCCAGAGAGCGCTGGCTCGTGTTCAACAAGCTCGATCTGCTCAGCGACGACGATGCGCAAGCGCAAATCGCTAGCGTCACGCAGTCCCTTGACTGGCAGGGCCCCGTGTGGCGCCTCTCGGCAGCTACAGGCGCGGGCTGTAAGGAGTTGGCGGGCGCACTGATGCAACGCCTCGAGCGGATGCGCGAGGAGGCGGTGTCGAAGGAAGAAACAGAGGGTGCTGCGGCAGGATCGACGGCGACGGGCTGGGAAGACGCGCCTTGATGGCGCTTGAGATACCCAGCCCGCTGGCGACCGCGCTCGAGGAGCGAGGCGGCCGCGGCGAGGCACGAGGCTCAGGCGTTGAGCTTGAGGATCGCGCTGTTCAGGCGGCTCTTATAGCGGGCGGCGGCGTTACGGTGCAGCACGCCCTTGCTCACCATGCCGTCGATGACGGGGGCGGCAGCCTTGAAGTGCTCGTTGGCGCCGGCGGCGTCGCCTTCGGAGATGGCCTTGCGCACGCGCTTGATCATGGTGCGCATGCGCGAGCGGAGCGACATGTTGTGGGCGCGGCGGCCGACGGCCTGGCGCGCGCGCTTGGTGGCCTGCTTGGAGTTAGCCAAGAGTCTTTGCCTCAAATGCTTTGCGTGAACGAACGGAGCGCCGGGCCGCGGACACGGTCGCCGCGGGCACACACTAGGGCGCCGGGTAATCCACAATTATTCGCGCGACGTTGCGTCGTGTCAATGTCCGACTAGGTTTCTTGCCGCGTGGGGCGCAGTCTTCTCAGGTCCACCTCCGTCGTTAGCGCCATGACACTGCTGTCGCGGGTGCTAGGCTTCATCCGCGACGTGGTGCTGGCCCGCCTGTTCGGCGCGGGTGCTGGTATGGACGTCTTCGTAGTCGCCTTTCAGATCCCGAACTTCCTGCGCCGCCTGTTTGCCGAGGGGGCCTTCGCGCCCGCCTTCGTGCCCGTGCTAACCCAGGTGCGCAAGGTGGGCGACGCTGAGGATGAGCAGGCCTTTATCGACCGTGTGGCCGGCACCCTAGGCGGTATTCTGATCGCCGTCACGGCCCTTGGCGTGCTCGGCGCGCCGGTGCTCATTTTCGTGTTCAGCTCCGGCTTTGGCGGTGGGGAGGCGGCAGAGCGCTTCGACCTCGCCGTCGACATGCTGCGTTTCACCTTTCCCTACATCCTGTTCATCTCCCTGACGGCCCTCGCCGGCGCCGTGCTCAACGTGCACGAACGCTTCGCCGTGCCGGCCTTCACGCCCGTGCTTCTGAACCTGGTGTTGATCAGCGCTGCCGTTTTCCTCTCCACGGGGATGGCTCGGCCTGAGATGGGCTTGGCCGTGGGTGTCTTGGTGGCGGGGGCTGTGCAGCTGGCGTTTCAGCTGCCCTTCTTGCGCGCAATCGGCCGCCTGCCACGCCCGCGCTGGGGTTGGCGGGACTGCAATGTGCAGCGTGTGTTAACGCTCATGTTCCCTGCGATCTTCGGCTCCTCCGTGGCGCAGCTGAATCTCCTAGTGGATCGGCACATCGCGTCCTACCTCGAGACGGGTAGCATCAGCTGGCTGTACTACTCAGATCGGCTGCTCGAATTCCCCCTGGGCTTATTCGCCGTGGCCCTGGCGACGGTGATCCTGCCGCGCCTCTCCGCACGCTATGACCGCGAGGCACCGCAGGCCTTCAGCGCCACCCTCGACTGGGCCCTGCGCCTGACGGCGTTGATCGCCGTACCGGCAGCGATCGGCCTCACGGTGCTCGCCGTGCCGCTGATCGCCACCTTGTTCCAGTACCGGGAGTTCGATGCCCACGACACGGTGATGGCGGGCGCTGCGCTCACAGCCTACGGCCTGTGCTTGCTCGGCTTCGTGCTCGTCAAGGTGCTCGCGCCGGGGTACTTCTCGCGCCAAGACACGCGCACGCCCGTGCGTATCGGCATCATCGCGATGGGGGTCAACATCGCCTTGAACGGCGTGTTCGTGCTCGCGTTCTTGCGCTTGCGCTTCGATGCCCCTCATGCCGGTCTAGCGGCGGCGACCGGTGTATCCGCTTTCGTCAACGCGGGCCTCTTGTACCGAGGCCTTCGTCGCGAAGGGGTGTACGCCCCCAGTGCGCAGTGGGTGACCCTGTTGCCGCGCCTGCTCGCGGCGGCGGCGCTGATGGGGGTATTGGTGTGGTGGTTGGCGGGTCCGCGCGAGACCTGGCTGATTGGGTCAGCGTGGGATCGGGCAGGTCACCTCGCCCTGTGCGTGTTGGGCGGTGCCGCCAGCTACGTTGCTGCCCTTTGGCTGTTCGGATTGCGCCCCCGCCATCTGCGCACGCCTGCCTGAGCGTCGGCCATGGCCGCGCTATACTTCGGCGCTTGTACCGCCCGCACCTCACTCGATCGATGCAGCTGATTCGGGGCCTCTACAATCTGCGCCCCGAGCATCGGGGCACGGCGCTGACCCTCGGCAATTTCGACGGTGTGCATCGCGGCCACCAGGCGATCCTCGAGCGCTTGGCAGGGCTCGGCGGTGGCCGCACGAGCGTGCTCCTGTTCGAGCCCACCCCCAGGGAGTATTTCGATCCCGCCCACGCCCCGCGTCGCTTGATGCGCTTTGCAGAGAAGCTGGACGTGCTCGCGACCCTGGGCGTCGATCAAGTGGTCTGCCTGCGTTTTGACGAGCGGATCGCCGACCTGGCCCCCGAGACCTTCGTCGAGCAACTGTTGGTGGACGGGCTGGGTATCACCCATGTGCTAGTGGGGGCCGACGCGCGTTACGGGCGCCAGCGCGCGGGCACCTTCGCCACGCTCCAGGCCCACGGGGAGCGCGCGGGCTTTGCCGTGGAAGCCGCGCCCACGGTGTGCATGGGGGGCGAGCGGATCTCCAGCACGCGCATTCGGGCTGCCCTCGCGGCTCACGACTTCGCGGCGGCGGAAGCCCTGTTGGGGCGACCGTACGCGATGAGCGGGCGTGTCACCCATGGGCAGAAGTTAGGTCGCACCCTCGGTTACCCCACGGCTAACATCCCCGTCAGACGCCTGCACTCGCCCCTGCACGGCATCTTCGCGGTGCGCGTGGCAGGCGTCGGATCCGCAGACGACGCGGCAGGCTGGCCCGGCGTGGCGAGCCTAGGCAGCCGCCCCACGGTCGACGGTGAGGGCCTGCTGCTAGAGGTGTTCCTGTTCGACTTCAGCGGTGATCTCTACGGTCAGCGCCTTCGCGTGGAGTTCGTCCAATACCTACGCGATGAAGTACGCTTCGACAGCCTAGAAGCCCTGACCCGCCAGATGGACGAGGATGCCCAGGCGGCGCGCCGAGCCCTCGCAGGGACCCAAGATCCTTCGGCGCAACACTCGTAAGGAGAACGCACAGGATGAGCTCGCCGGAAGAACTCGACGCCCGCCCCATGCACCCGGCCCTGCGCTGGGTGCTCGGCTGGCGTAGCAACGGCGCCTGGCTGTGGCTCTCGGCGCTGGTCATCGTGCTCGATCAGCTCACCAAGCGCTACATCGTGCAGCACTTCGAGTACGCGCAGAACGTCGTGGTCAACGACTACTTCAACATCACCCGCCTGCACAACACGGGCGCAGCGTTCAGCTTTCTCGCCGACGCCTCAGGCTGGCAGCACTGGCTGTTCGTCGGCCTTGGCCTAGCTGTATCGATAGGTATCGTGATCTGGCTGCGCTTGTTGAAGGGGCGGCGAATTCTGAGTGCCGCCTTGGCTTTGATGCTCGGGGGGGCGCTGGGCAACGTGATCGATCGGGTGCAGTTTGGGCACGTGATCGACTTCATCCACGTGCACTATCAGGAGCACTTCTTTCCGGCCTTTAACGTGGCGGACTCAGCCCTCACCCTGGGCGCGATCTTACTCATCATCGATGGCTTCTTCAGTCGCTCGGCGGAGGAGGCCGCCCTGCGCGACGCGGCGCAGGGCGGTACCGAGGACTGAGGCAGCGGCGTCGACGCCGCTGCGCTTTGCGCAGGCTTTAGTTGCCCCCGCCCACATCGTCCGTGTCTTCCTGTCGCCAGAAGGTCTTGACGGGCAGTTCGGTGCCCGCAGCGTCACAGCTCTCGGGGCCGACCACGCAGCCGATGTCCCGTCCGCCGGGGCCCTCGGCCAGTTCCTCTTCCTCGCCGCCGTCGCCCTCCGGCGGGCCTTCGTCACCGCAATAGTCGCCGAAGCAGGTAGGGGGTATGTAGCCCGTCCCCTCATCCTCGGTGAAGATGTAGACCACCTCTGGTGGGATACCGGGCTTGTCGAGCTCGTCGACGCCCACGACCCCTGTGCCCAAGTCAACGCTGTACAGCTGTCCGTTACCGAGGGCGGCGAAGCAGGCCTGGGTGGTGCCGTCATCGGGCAGGTAGCTGGTGAAGCTGGCCTTGTTCTGGAAGATGCGGGTCTCTGAGAGCACCTTCTCACCTGCTGCCGTGACCATGGGCATATAGAAGCCGCTCGCGAGGCTCTCCGGGTTGTTTTCGAGCTCACCAATATAGGCGAAGTCGGCTTTGGTGAAGCCGTACTTGTCGACGTACTCCCCGGCCGGGTCTTCGCTCAAGCCGAGCTCGTCGAAGGGGTAGAAATCGCGCACGACGAAGAAGTAGTCATCCAGGCCGTCGTACTTCGGGTGGGCGCGGTAACCCGAGGCGATCGTGACGTTGAAGAAATCGCGGCCATCGGCCTCCCCCAAGGCCACGTCCGGCGCGTAGTAGAAGCGACGATTGTCGCTAGCCCCACCGCCCTCGGCTCCACCGAGCGAGGCTAGCACCCCACCGGTGATGTGGAAGTAGTCACCTTCGTCGAAGGGATTGTGCACATCGAGGCGCCACACGCGACCGCCGAGGTCTGCCGCGTAGAGACGGTCGGCGAAGCCGTCGGCGTTGAGGTCGACGACGCGAATTGCACCGGTGATCGCTGATTCCATATCCTCGAAGTAAGCCTGAGTGAGCGTATCTGCCGTGTTGGCCGCACTGCCGGACCACACCAGCTCGCCGGTGAAAGCGTTCACCATGTAGATCGCATTGCCCACCGAATCCGGCGCGTAGGTGGAGTAGTTGTCCTGGCGTAGATCGTAGCCGGCACCGAACACGAGCACGTCCTGGTCTAGCTCACTTCCGAAGGTGCCGGTCTTGACCCGGGTGCGGGTGATCGGCGACCAGGTTTGGCCGAGCTGGGCGAAGCCGCTGTCCGACGGTGAGCGTTTCCACATGAGCTGCGGATTCGCGGGGTCCGTGTAGTTGATGGCGTAGAGATGCTCGCCGCCGCGGCGCAGGCCCACGTAGAGGTAGACGCTGTCGCCGGCGCCCGCGTCAATCTCTCCGTCACCGCCGTCCTGGACCCAGGCCGCGATCGGGCCGTCCACGCCGTAGATGCGCGTAGTGGTTTCGTAGTCGGCGTACCAGTCGTCGACGTGCTCCACCAACTCCAGGGGCAAAAAGGCGGAGAGCTCAGTGCCCGTCTGGCCGTCGAAGGCGTGCAAGAAGCCCTCGTTGGAGCCCACGAACACCACTGCCTGGGGTTCGTCCTCACCGCGGGCGTAGGTCACTACCACGGGCTTGGAGTGCATGGGATCGCCGAGTTGGAGTCGAGGCTCCTGCGTGTCGCCATCCTCGTCTTCGTCCTTTATGTCCTTGCCGCCTACCCACTGCAGCAGTTGCCTTAGGCGTTCGTCGTCACTGCCCGCTTCCCCGTTGAGCAGGTCCATGTCTAGATTGGCCAGGAGGTAGTCGCCGAACACCTCGATGTTGGCGGTCGTAAACGGCAGCAGCGCGCCGCCCCATTCGGTGAGCACCCTGCGCTCGGTGGGCAGCAGGGATCCTACACCCCCGGCCTCGACGGAAAAGCCGTCCGGCGCGTCGGACCACCAGCTGCGTGACTCTTCGCGGAAAAAGCCCGTGTTCTGATCCACCGCTTCCATGTCGTCCTTGTCGATCACCACCAGATCGCCGCCGGCGTTCTCGCCCAGGCGGTAGCGCTTGAGGTTGCCCTTCCAGCGAGCGGTACCGGTGGCTTCGAACACGCTGTAGTACAGCTGATCGAGGTGGGTGGTGCGATCGAAGGCATTGACGGAGACTCCGGGGGAGGTGAGGGCGCTACCGCCGTCGTTCACCTCCACGAAGATCTGCTCTAGCACGCTCAGAAGCGTGTCTGCGTCGTCGGCCAGGTAGTAGCGACCGCCGCCGCGCACCGCCGTGTCTTCCAGTAGGGGAAGATCCTGGAAGAAGCCGATCGTGTGGGTGATGACGTTCTGGTGGCCGTCCGCTTCCGTGCCGTACAGATCGTTCTCGTAGAGGTAGGCGGCGATGTCGTCGAGGCAGTCGCCGTCGCCGTCGACACTGTAGAAGCTCCAGTTCCAGTCCGGGTTGTCCGTGCAGATGCCCTCGAAGCCGGGCCAGGTGGGGACCACATCGGTGATCTCCGAGTCGAACTGGGGTTGGCCGTCCGTGAGGTAGACGATGTGGTTCTCCTGGCACTGGCGGGCGGGGCTGATGTACGTCGTGCCGTCGTGGGAGTCTGGATCACTCGGCGAGTAGTTCTCCGCTAGCTGGGGGTCTTCGAAGTTTCCTGCGTAGGTTTCGAGGCCGAAGTACACGTCCCAGCCCATCATGTAGGACGCCGCTTCGTACATCGTCTCCGACAGCTGGGTGGTGCCCGTGGCGGTAAGTGCTGCCACCTGGGCGAGGATGTCGTCGCGTGCCGTGGCGATGTCCTCGATGGCGTGCAGGACCATGCCGCCGCCTTCGTTGAAGTCATCGGGCAGCAGTTCGCCGGTCATGTAGCCGGAGTCGAAGCGCATCAGGCCCACGTTCACGTAATCCAGCTCGTTCAGAAAGCGGGTCACCACCTCCTTTACGATGTCCAGGCGCGAGCGCCCGTCCACGTCCGAGTTCATCGACCCTGAGGTGTCGATGACGAACAGCACGTTGGCATAGTAGTCGGGACCGAACTCGTTGGCTGCGGTTTGGTAGAGCTCGGCGTCGTCCGCTTGCGCTAATCCAGCCGCGAAGGTGGCGGCGACGGTGGCGCCAGCGCAAAGCAGGCGGCGCCAGGATCGAAGATCACGATGGTGCACGATAGTCACTCCTTGCCCGGGTGGTGGGCGCTAGTCCTCGCCGAGGCCCGAGGGCACCACGACGTAGAAGCCTTGCAGGTGGTTGGAGCGGGCCCCGCGAGCAGACTCGCCAAGGCTGTCGATCTGGTAGTGATCCGAGCGGTACTCAGTGAGCGAGTAGCCGGGGGGCGGCAGCTGGGTGCTGTTGTAGGTGGTGGTGGTATCGGCGGTGACCCCAGCCGCGAACTGGTAGTCCTCGGTCGTTCGCGGGACGGCGATGTCCTCGAGGGGGCCACGCAGAACCTCAGCCTGGATCGCCGATTCGGCGGCCTCGAAGGCATCCTGCGAGTGCTGCGTGTTGCCGGCCATCACCAAGTCCAGGGTGTTGCTGCTGATGCCCGTGACGCCGAGCAGGGTCATGACCAACAAAAGTACTAGGCCCACCACTAGCGCTGCACCTCGCTGGGGCGCTGCGAGCCGTGCGGGCCGCGCGCTAGGGCGGCGATGGATGGCGAGTTGACGCTGGTGCATCGGTGAATCCTCGTGTTGGTGGGTAATAAGCGCGCTAGAGCGCACCGCCATTGAGCTCCACCACGCGGTTGCGTAGGGCGACGGTCTTGCTGGTCAGTATGCGGCGCAGCCGATCGTCGTCAGGATCAGCGGTGGTGGAAGGCGTGAAGCTGACGTCGGCGTAGGTGTAGGTGGCGTTGTCGATGAAGCCGTCCTCGTCCTGATCCGTACGCATGCGTAGCCAGACACGAACGGACATCACCTGGGAGTAGTCGAGAGCCGGATCAGCATCGACGTAGCTATTCACCGAGCCGTCCGCGTCCGTGTCGATGCCGTACTGCACCTGCAGATCCTCCGCCCCGGCGAGCAGCTCCTCATCGGCCACGGTCGGGTTGGGACCGTTCTCGAGCGTCAAGCGACGTAGGGAGGGCAGTCCCGCATCGAAGTCCGAGGTGGGTGAGACGTAGTAGGCGTGGGCGATGAGCGCGAAGTTACCGGCGGACGGGGCGTAGCCGGCGGGCTCCGTGGTGCCCACGAATAGCTCGCCGCGATTCTCGTCTGCGCGCATGTAGAGCGTGCCTGCCTGCAGATCGGCGGTCGCCGTCGCCGTATCAGCCACGTGGCGCACGATCAGCATGTCCGAGCCTGCAACGTAGCGGTTCGATCCCGCCAGGCAGGTGGCGTTGTAGGGGTTGGCGCCGTCGGCGCCTTCGATCGGGCGCTCCAGATGGACTGCCCAGTTGTTCTCGCAGTCGTTGTCGATGGCGATGTTCACCGGGTCAGCGGGCGTGGCACGTTCGGCGATGGACTCCGTGTCCGTGGTCGCGCCCCAGTAGCCCGCCGCCCGAATGTCCGGCTCGAGGAGCTCCATTGCATAACGCGCGCTCTCCTGCATCCGCGCGACCCGTGCGGTTACCTGAATCGTGCCGTAGCCGTTGGCGTAGATGCTCAGGGCGCCGGTGATCAGGAAGGTGCCGATGAACAGGGCCACCATCACCTCCACCAAGCTCAAGCCGCTGACGCCTCTCGCCATCATGTTGGCGTTTCCCTTAGGTATGTGTGCCATGATGGGTCCCCTCAAATGGCCAGGGCGAGCGTGTAGGACTGTGCCTCGTCGCGCTCGGTCCAGCTCACGGTGATGACGAAGGTGCTGGGGAAGGTGGTGTCGTCGTAGTCGATCGTGCCGATGCCGCCCGGCAACCCGAGCTGGATGGCGGAGTCCTCGCTGGAGTTACCGATCAGGGTCTTCCACTGCCAGATGTCGAATTCGGCCAACTCGTCTGGGTCGCACGCGATGGCCGCAACGCCGGCAGTCTCTGCGCATGCGAAGGGCGCGTTGGAGCCTGCGACGTTGTTGCCCGCTGCGTAGGTGGCTTCTCCCGCGGGATTGCTGCGGATGCGGTCCGCCATGTCGGCGGCTAGAGAGACCGCTCTGGTACGACTCAGGGCCGTGTAGCCCACGCGCAGGCTCTCCACATACAAGGCCGCGATGCCGAGCATGCCGATGGAGATCACCACTAGGGTGACCAGAACCTCGACCAGGGATAGGCCGCGCTGACGCTGAACCCGCTGTTGCATCGTGAAGCACTCCGCGTAATGGCTAAGTAAGCGGAGCAGATGCTGGCACCCTCAACGGTGCCGAGAAGGGAGCTTAGATGAGTGGGAGTGAACGCGTGATGAACGGCACGGCGCCCCGTGCACGGATCACAGTTGGCACCTTATGACCGGATGTGATCCGCTTCTCGGTTTACCGATAAGCTCAATTAGGAGACAACACTGTTGCCGGTTGTGGCTATCGCCAGCACTGATCGGTGGTGTCGTTGGCACCTTCGCCATCGCCGTCAGCAGCGAAGCGGCGGCCCGTATGATCGTAGCTAAAGAATCCGCACGGAGTGTCATTTGCCTGGGCGCCACCGGCGATGGGAATCGCCGTAATCGTATAGGTGTCGGGCCCATCGTCAATCGATGCGCCGAGCGTGTAGTACCCATTCGACGAGACACCGGACGGATACCCAAGCGTCGTCAGGTTACCTGTGTAGGTATTGTTGTCGATGAAGAACTTCTCCTGCTCCGCGGCGAGCTGCAGAAGGGCGTCCTGGGCGTCCGTGCGCCGAGCCCGTTCCATCTGCTTGCCGTAGTTGGGCAGGGCGAAGGCAGCGATGATCGTAATGATCGCCACCACGATCAACAGCTCCGTGAGGGTGAAGCCAACCGCGGACCGCGGCGAGGACCAGCTCGCTGCAGTCATTGAGCTTCCTACGCGCTGAGGCGCGAGCGATGGCTCGACCATCACTTGTTCTGGCGCCAGAAGGTACGCACGGGGGCGTTGCAGATGCCGGGGTCACCCACCTCGACGCCAATGACCAAGGTCACCTGGCTGAAGGGGTTCTCGCAGCCTGTGCCGCTGATGCCCACGTTCTCTTCATCCTCATCGCCCTCATCCTCTTCGTCTTCCGGGTCTTCGGATAGGCAGGGGCCGTCGCACTCGGTGAAGATCAAGCGTGGCGTCGGTGGGATGCCGCCCGCATCCAGCTGTTGGAAACGATCCTCCGGCGTGATGTTGCCATCCTCGATGCCGTCGTCCAGGAGGACGGGCGCTCCGCTAACCAGATCGGCCGTATACAGGCGGCCCTCGCCCAGCACGCCGGCGAAGTTGCAGGCGGGTTCGAAGTCATTGTTGGGCAGGTAGCTGGAGAAGAAGATCTTGCCATCGGCGGTTAGGGCCGCCGACAAGTTCTTCTCGCCGCTAGTGCTCAGGCGCAAGAGCCAGCCCTTAGTGCCATTCAACTGCTCTGCCGTGGGTGCGACGTTCTCCGTGATGTCGAGCAGTCCACCCTCGATGATCGGGTCTGGGTACAGCACCGTGATGCCGTCCTCGTCTACTGGCGGTGCGAAAACGTTGCCGTCCCGAAGCATATAGAAGCGATCGTCCACAGAGCTGCTGAGCGGGCTCGCGCGGTGACCTGTACCCAAGGCAACCGTTAGGAAGGAGCCATACACCTCGTCCAGTACGCGCGATATGCTCGGCGCGTAGTAGAAACGACGGTTGCCCGCATCGGCATCGCTGCCGAGATCGGCGAAGAGTGTGCCGCTGGTCCCACCGGGGTCATCACCGGTGGGTAGGTCGGTGATGTCGAAGCGCCAGACGTGTCCACCCATGTCACCCACATAGAGGCGATCAGCAAGGCCATCGCCGCCCGTGTCCACCACGGCGACGTCCGACGGAATGCTGTTGATCATGCCGTCGATGACCAAGTTCGGGGGGCCACCTGCGGCCTCCGTGGGGCCGGCCCACCACAGGCGCTCGCCGGTGAGGGCATCAATGATGAACACTGCCCGACCCATATCGTCGGCCTTGGGCGGTCCAACGGGATCTTGCGTCAGCGGGTCGTAGCCACCGCCCATGACCAGCACCGTGCGGCGCTCGCCGCCGACCGTCATGTCGGCGACGGTGGCCGCGGACCAGCTCTGGCCGAGCTCGGCGAAGTTGCCCGTGCCGCCGCGGAGGGTCCAGGCCAGTGTGGGCTGATCGGGGTTGTCGCCGGGGATGCGCAGGGCGAAGTAGTTGCGCCCGCCGCGGCGCATGGAAAAGTACACGTAGAGGGTCTCCCCAGGCTCTACCACGCGATCGCCGTCGTCGTTCTGGATCCAGAAGCTCAGCGGACCGTCCAGGCCGTAGCCCTTGCGCGAGGGATTGAGCACCTCGTTGTCGATCAGGCCGTACAGCTTGCCGAGCAAATCCGACGGGATGAACGACCAATCCTCCAGCACTTGTGAGTCGTTGGAAGGCTGCACGTTGATGGCGTGGAAGTAGCCATCGTTGGTGGCGACGAACATCTTTAGGCTGGTCTCACCGACACTGTTGGCGAAGGTCACCAGCGTTGGATTGCTGTGCAAAGGATCGCCAAAGATAGGCGCGGCATTGCCTTCGCTGTCGAGGCCGCTCAACACTTGGATGGCTGCTTCGCGCTGGTCCACCTCCACGTTGAGCATAGCGGCGGTAAGGAGGTCGTTGGCTACCTCGAAGCGATTCTCCGGCAGCCAAAGGTCGACGTTGGCGCCGGCGAAGCCCGTGTCGGTGAAGATCGTGCGCGCCGTTCCCATGCGGTTGCGTATACCGCCCTTGGAGACGTCAGCGCCGTCCGCCTCGCTGCTCCAGAAGCTGCGCGCGTCGCCGAAGAACTTACCTCCCTCGTCGATCGCCATGCGCCCGTCCGCATCGACGATCTCCATCGTGGCATCCGCTCCCTCGACGCCTGCCACCTCAGCTAGCCGATACTTCTTGATGTTGCCGGCCCAGTGCGGTTTGGCGCTGGGCACGAACATGGTGAAGAACAGGTCATCGCTGTTCACCAGGCGGTTGAAGCCGTCCACGGCGACCGCAGGCGACTGGAAGGAGTCGTTGTCCGCATCGATGTCCGTGAACACCTCGCTCAGGGCGTCGGAGAGCTCCAGCGTGTCGTTGGCGGTGTAGTAGCCCCGACCCAGGCCGTCCGGTCGCGTGGCAGTGGCCGCATCGAGCAGCAGCGGGTCGTCCGTGAAAAAGCCGATGGTGTAAGTGAGGGCGTTGTTGCTGACCTCCTCTTCCCCTTCGACTTCCTCGAAGGAATCGGCTAGATCATTCTCGGACAGCCAAATCGACAGCTCATCGAGGCAGCTGCCGCTGCACTCAGCCCCGTTTAGGCCTGCGATCGCCTCGTCTGCCTCCTGGTCTTCCACCGGCAGCCCGTCGGTTAGTAGCACCACGTAGTTGGCCTGGCAAAGCTCCGTCAGGGGGCTGCGGTAGATGTCGCCATCGCGCGAGCCCGGCACGGAAGGTAGCGGCGCGCCGCCGTTTCCAAGGGAGTCGATCCCGAACAAGACGGGACCGCCGGTCAGGTAGCGCTGCGCTTCGAACAGCGTTTCCGCTAGCGGCGTATCACCGCCGGGCTGGAGCTCTTCGATGGCGTCGAGCAGGGCGGTGCGGTTGGCCGGGTCATTCACGCTGGTGACCGGGTGCACGACCATGCCGCCGGACGAGTTGGAAGAGAAGCGCATGAGGCCAACATTGACCCCGCCAACGCTGGCGATCAGGTCCTGGCCGACGTCCTTGAGCACCTCCATGCGGGTGCTGACGCGTTCACCGCGATCGCCGTTCAGCCAGTTGATGTAGTTGGCGCTGTACATCGTGTAGATGTCTTCGCCGTTCCAATCGAGTTCGTTGTTCTCATCCGCTGTCCAGGGGCTGTCGTCGTTTTCGTCACCGAGGTCATCGTCTTCGTCTTCACCTTCCTCGTCGTCGTCAACCTCATCGTCGAGCGCGGCGACAGCGTAAACACGCAGCAGATCGAGGCCATCGCCGTGCTCGCCGCTGTCAGTTTCGCATTCGATTGGTCGCAATTCACCGGGCGGCTCGCCGAATTCGGCGACGGCGATCTTCTCCCACTGCTTATCGTTCCTATCCCACTGGGCGAAGCGATCCGTGTAGAAACCTGCGCTGAGAAGGGCTTCGTTCGCCGCGTCGCAGAAGAACGACGTGACCAGCGTGTACTGCAGGCTGAAGCCTGTGCACTCGGGCAGCTGGATGTTGCTGTCCTGGCGCACATAGTACAGGCGGTCCAGGATGCACTCCCCCTCGTAGATCGTGCCGGGGTCGTAGTCTTCGCTGACCACCAGCTCGCTGCCCATGCTGCCCGACGTATCCAGGATCATGAGCACGTTCGGGTCGGCCGGGGGGATGGCCTGGACGAAGATCTCCGTGTCGTCCGCCGCGGCGGTGCCCGCGAGCAGCGTCACCCCGCAGGCGATCAATCCGGTGGTCCATGCCGAAGATCGGCGGTAGGTGCGCGCCAGGCTAGCGTTTATGCGATTACCCATGATGAATCCCTCCAGCTTCCCTCTGGTGGTAACCGCTCACTGGCGCAGCAGGATGCGGGTGACGATGAGTGACTTCGGGTCGTAGAACACCGTAGCGCCTCGGTCTCGGTTTAACTCGGCCTGGGCCAGCGTTAGGCGCCGACCGCCCTGGCTGGCAACCGTGCTGCCGTCGACCCGCAGGGTCAGCTCCGGGCACTGGTCGCATCGACGCGCGCGGATCGTTCCGGTGGTCGTTGAGGTGAGCGACAGATCCAGGTAGGGGCTTTCCGCGGCGTGCTCGCGAATCACCATCTCGTTCGGGTAGAGCGCGTGCGCGCATGTGCTTGCGCCTAGCGCCAGCGCCATCCAGATCGCTGCGGGCCATCGAGCGATACGATTCGTTCGGTTCATGGGAGTGGTCCTTCAGGTAGTCAGGTCGCTGCTAGGGCACGGGGGCGACGATGTAGAAGCCCGCCGTATTGTCGGCGTTAGCTCCGCGTTGGGAAGTGACGGTCGCGCTGTCGACCTGGAAGTGAACGGTGACGCTGGCGCCCTGTTCCCAACCGATAGGCACGGCGTCGGAGAATCCGGTGAAGGTGGTGGTGGCGGTCGAGGTGACGACGCCATCCTGCCACAGGTCGAAGGTGACGGGGTCGCGCACTTCATCGCCGGGGGCCGTGGTGTCCTCGAGCTCGATAGCCTCGTTGGAGCTGATTGCGGCAGCGAGGGCCGACTCGGTGGCCTCGAAGGCATTCAGCGCCTCGCGCGCGCTGCCCATCATTCGCAGATCGTTACTGGAGGTGACGACGCCCGTGATGCCGAGCAGGGTAAGCACCGCAAGCAGGACGAGGCCGATGATCAGTGCGGCCCCGCGCTGGCGACGCAAGGTGATCGGGTTAAGGAAAACAGAAGGCGCTTTGCTCATCCGACTCTCCGAGTACTTGGTATTGTTGTTTCAGGGATTGCGTACAGCGATCGTGCGCGATAACAAGACACGCCGGAAGTTGCCCGGAAACTCCTCCGAGCCGGCGGTCCGCACCACATCCCCCAGCGTGAAGCTACGCGTATCGCTGTAGCCCATCTCCGGGTTCTCGGCTCGCATCAGTAGCCAGACGCGCAGAGACACCACGTCGGTGCCCGGGGCGTCCAGGATCGCGTTGTTGTCTGAATCGACGTAGGCGTCAGCGGCCTGGTCATCGTTCATGTCCACGCCGAACTGGATCTGCAGGTCTTCGACGCCGGGAATCACCTCCTCATCGTCGAGGATCATCGCGCCGCCCACCTCGCGCAGTATCTTGCGACGCAGGGAAGGCAAGCCGTCGTCGGCGGCGAAGCTCCACGGGCGCACGTAGTAGACGTTAGAGACCATGGCGTGATTTTCCGCGAAGGGGCTGAAGCCTGCGGGTTCGGCACCAACGAACAGGGCCCCGCGCGGTGACTCGTCCGAGCGTACGTAGAGTTGCCCAGCTTCGAGGTCTGCCGTGGCGACCGATTCCTCTGAGACGTGTCGCACGATGATGATGTCACTGCCCGCGCGGTGTTGATCATCGGTCATGCAATCCCAGTCCCCGGGTCGCGCGGCGTTGGCCCCCGCGAGGGGAGTCTCCACGTCCAGAGAGAAATTCGCGTTGCAATCCCCCGCAATGGCGACGCCGAGTGGAGCGGTGTCGGTCGCGCGGCCTTCAATGACGGCGGGGAAGTCGTGCAATCCCCAGTAGTTCGCGGCGCGCAGGTCAGGTTCCATCAGGGTGAACGCGAAGCGCCCGTTCTCGAGCAGGCGCGCAATCGAGGCGCTGACCTGGATGGCGTCGCGCGATTCGATGTATACGAGCAGGGCGCCGCCAGTGAGAAAGATCCCGATGGCGCTGGAGACGAGTAGCTCCACCAGGCTCACGCCGCGTTGGCCTAGTGCTCGCCGTGGTGCGGAGGACGCGAAGCGCACCACCATGGCTACTGCCCCACCGTAATGGTATAGGTCTTGGTTTCGTTGTTTTCCCGCCACTGCACGGTAATCCGGTGGGCGTCGGGGGTGCCGGGGAGGTACTCGATCGACCCGTCCCCTTGCGGCACCGACAGCGGATTACCGGCCGTCATTGCCTGTCGCCAGGCCCACAGGTCGTAGGCTGCCAGCGTTTGCGCATTGCATGGCGCGGTAACATCCGCAGTGGGGGTGTCCGCGCAGACCTCCTCCGTAGGTGGCGCACCAGCGCCGAGGCCAAGTTCGTAGTCGGGCGCACCGGCCGGGTTGGCGCGGATCCGATCGACGATGTCAGCGGCGAGCAGGGTGGCACGCGTGCCGTTCAGCGCTTGGGCTTCCACCTGCAGGCTAAACACCTGAAGGGCTGCAACCGTGAGCAGGCCCACGGACATCACGAGCAGGGCCACGAGCACTTCGATGAGCGAAAAGCCCTGCTGGTGCGGCACGGGCAGCGCACGATGGCGGACGGTTTGTGGAATCATAAGCAACTATTCTTCTTCTGGGGGCTCGCAGGTCAGCGCGTCCTCGCCTAAGTCAGTTCGGGCGCGCACCTGCGTACGCCCGGTCTGGGATACGTTGATCACCCGGGCGAACGCATCGCTGGCGCGCTGATCGCAGAACAGCATGTCGCGCCCCCCATCCACGGCGGCATCAAAGTCGGGGAATCCACTCGGCAGGTAGGTGAGCGCATCATCCAGGGGTGCGTCGGACGCGAGCACCGTAACCTGCACGCCACGGGCGGGCAGGCTGCCCTCGCGGGCAAGCACCTCCTCGCCCCCGTCGATCGCCCCGTCGCCGTTTTCGTCGATAAACACAACCCAGCCTTCGTCCCACCGGTCGCCGGTGCCGCAGCTTGGTGCGTCAGCGTTGGCGTTGTTCGAGCGGCAGATCGTCACCGGCGAGTTACGCTTGAGCGCTTCCGCGCGCGCTAAGGTGAAATCGGTAATCAACGAGTTGACGCTGGCCGTGAGCCCATTGTTCTGCAGCACGGCGTTGAAGCTGGGCACCGCGAGGCTCGCCAGAATGACCAAGGCGGCGATAGTGACGAGCAGCTCGACGAGCGTGACGCCGTTTTCGTGACGTGGAACCATTTGATGAGTATACGCACGTCGTTTCGACCCCTAATCGTCAGCACCGACGAGCGGCTAAGCGCCTGTTCTGAGCGGAGTAAACACGCACACGTTATGACGAAGAGCACGTCAGCGCCTCGCCGTCGGCACGGGTCGAGGCGACCCGCGGGCGACCGGTCCAGGACACGATGATCGCCCTTGCGAAAGGAGCGCCGCGTCGGTCGCAGACCGTGAACGTGCCGTTGGTCGAGCGCTTGCCGTAGGGGCGCATCACGAACGCCTCCCGGTTGGCGGTCACCTGCACTGCGCCGGGCAGGGCGCTGCGATAGATGACGGGCTCATCGGGATCTCGGCGTGGCGGGTCATCGCCATCTTCGTTGACGAAAGCGAGTAAGCCCTGGGCCCACGTCTCTCCACCGCCCCGCGCACAGTCGCCATCCGCAGAGGCCTGACACAGGACAACCGGCTGAGCCCGGCTCAGGGCAAAGCGCCGCGCCAGCTGTAGGGCACTCAGGAGGTCGTTCACCGCCGCCGTTCTCTCGCCGCCCGCGATGGTGTGCCGGAAGCTGGGCGCGGCGATGGTCAGTAGTAGGGCGCCAATGCTCAAGGTCATGAGCAGGTCGAGCAGCGTGACGCCGCGATGCACTGGCGGCATGGCCTGCACTCCCGCGTGGTTCTAGGGAGCTCAGCCTAAGGGGGATTATCGGTGCCGAATCGGCACGAAACCGGCGCGCGCAGTACGATATGCGACCGTGTTGATCGGCTGCCCGCTCGCTCTGTTGCAAGGCCCTGCGACCCGAACCGCGACCGACCTGCCGCGTGTGACGTCCCTTAGTGTGGCCGTCGATCGCCGTCGAAGTAGATGGCGCGCAAGCAATTTTTCCGTGTTACGCCGCTCGCCAAGGCTGCCTCGCGCCGAGGACGTGTCTAAAAGTTTGGCACCTAGAATCCTGACAACTTATACTCCTAAGTCCCCAATGGACTGGGTTTGGATCCATCAATAGCTCACCAAAAACAGAGAGTTAACACAAATGGATAGCGCCGCCGTAAGAGATCGTATCAAGCGCAAGCTCGAGGCCCATGGCGTCACTCCCACCAGCCAGCGCCTGGACGTTGGCGTCGTGCTGCTCGACAAGCCTTGCCACATGAGTGCCGACGGACTGCTCACCACCCTGCGCGCTAGCGGGGCACGGGTGTCGAAGGCCACCGTCTACAACACCCTTAACCTCTTTGCCCAACGCGGGCTCGTGAGGGAGGTCACCGTGGACCCCACGCGGACGTACTACGACTCCACCACCGATCCGCATCATCACTTCTACAACGTGGACACGGGCGAGCTCACGGACATTGCGCCGGAAGCCATCGAGATCCGTGAGCTGCCAGAGCTGCCCGAGGGTACGTCCGCGGCCAGCGTGCAGGTGGTAGTGCGTGTGCGGAGTGAGCAACGCTAGCGTTCGGCTGCCCTAGGGTACTGAAGTCACGACATATCCCGCTTTGCGAGGAGCGGGATATGTCCACCCCCTACCCGTGACGTTTTACCTATCAACACGCTTGATGTCGGCCTACCTTACGGCCGCTTCTCACCTGACTTGATCATAGTTCTCTAACTCACTCCGGAAGTGCTGAACCATCAACCGCCTACGTTGATCAGGCACAGCTCTTGCTCCGATCTAGCTCGGTAACTCAAGAGCGTACGGCTTGGCGAGCAACGGAGGCGATGATGTCAAACTACCCCATTTTGCGGCGTCTGGTGAGTCTGCTTGCCCTGCTCGTCTTCTCGGTCACCATGGTGGCGTTCGCGAGGGCCTTCGCAACGCCTAATACGACGGTAGAGCCGGGGGGCTTTCCCGCGCCCTCGTCCGTGCTTGCACCCTTAGAGAGTATGCGTTCGCCGGCCCGGGGCGGCGCCTAGGGAACACTAGTCACCGAGCTGCCTCAATCGGTGATCTTCGCGTTCTGATCGGCTTACGCCACGTGACCGGGGTGGGGCTGGTGCCGGCTTCAGAGGCGGGCGAGCGGTGCGGGCAGGTTGCGGTTGCCTGCCTTCACCGCGCATCCACCGTGCCGGTTGCGCGGGGCAGGCGGAGCCGAAGCGAGTGCGACTCGCCGTCCGGTTCCGTCTGCCGCCGCCACCTTTGTTCACAAGGTGCCTGCCATAACGCGTACTTGTTCCCGAATTCGCGATGTCATTGATGGCATCATCGATTCAGGATGTCGGGCTGCACAGCTGCTCGACTGCAGCTACGGAGAGCATGAAGATGCGGTCACATAATAGAACTAATAGTAGGGTGCCCACTGCGCTCATGGCCGGGTTTTTAGCCATGACAGTTGCTGCTGCGGCGAACGCTGCGATCGTGACCTTTGGCGCTAGCGCGCATGCGGTGAGCGCGCGCGGAGCCGGTGCCTACGGCTCCCAAGACCTTCGAGAGCAGGGCGAAGGGCGTGCGGTAAGCGTGGCCACGCAAGCCTCCGGTGCGAAGGCTCGCACGGATGTCACCCGGTGGATGGGCCAAGACGAGGCGTCGCTGCGGATGGAGTTCACTCACGCACGCGATGATAGCCCCTTCAGTCTCAGCCACTCTCGTGGCCACCAGCAGTTCAGCACAAACGCCGACATACGCTTCGAACTGACCGGATTCTACGCGGTATCCGGTGGAGGCTCGCTCAGGTTGCACGTGTTCGTTTACGACCTCCTACGAGAAGAGTTCCTGGTCAGCGAAGCGCACGTCTCTCGCCGCGGCGGTCGACTACAGCTTGGCAACGATGGCGCTGCCCCAGGAATCGCCGGTGTGCTCGCCGCAGGTGGTCGCTACGCGATCTGGTACCACGCCTACACGTTCTCCTGGCCTGGCGCAGGTCTCGCAAACGCCCACGGAGAACTGTCCCTCGCAATCCATGGCGCGTCGCAGGCGGTGACTGAACCGCCGGCGCTGATGCTGATGCTTGCCGGAATCCCCCTCGTGCTGGGCCTTGGTCGACGTCGCCTGCGGGCGCAGTCGAGCCGCTCTTAAGAGCCTGCATTCGCGGCACTCAGGGTCCGGCCGCTCGCCGGACCTGGGTTGTTGGTCGGTGCTGCGTTCTGGGGTAGACTCCGCCGCTTCTAGTGATTTGGCCGGGGTAGCTCAGTCGGCAGAGCAACTGATTCGTAA
This sequence comes from Pseudomonadota bacterium, assembly GCA_039193195.1. NCBI lineage: Bacteria > Pseudomonadati > Pseudomonadota > Pseudomonadota bacterium. The sequence goes on along the minus strand of JBCCWS010000015.1, from coordinate 46,550 downwards.
TCAGTAGGTCGGCGGTTCGAATCCGCCCCTCGGCACCATCAAAACAACAAGTTACGTTGACTTTCGAGCTGCATTGCTGCCGTCCTGCCGCCGATGCTGCCCCCTCGCATACCAATGCGGCGTAGGCTGGCGCAGGTCGGTGGTGTGCGACTCCCGCAGCTCAATACGGAGGGCCAAGTCCCTAGCAGCTTGCCCGCGTGTGCTGACTCCACTGTCTGGCCGAGGGGCGTCCGCCCGACCTCCGCTGCTTCGTTCGAGCCGCTGGAGTGCCGTGTAGGCTGAACGTCAACGGCATTAGCGCGGATGGCGCGGAGGATCTTCAAGAGCGCTTCCGCTCACTCCCCGGACGTGTGGTGGGGTCTCGCCGTGGCGCCAGGACTAGTGCGCTCGGGAGGGCGTCGTGCCTAGTGGAAACTGGTCGGCGCCGAAGGCGCACGTTTCTGCCGCACACCTAATCGCATTTTTGACTCCAAAGAGCAGCCTGCTGTTCAGTGACCACGAAGGCCTCACTTAGGTGCAAGGTTTGGTCCTTTGACCAGTTGTAGCTGTTTATGAAGTCAAATAGGACATTGCCGGTTTCCAGGTCGACTTCGAATACCCTCCCCTGAGTGGAGCTTGTGATGAGCGCTGATCCGTAGGGAGTGACTTGGTGGTGGCCGTTGAACCTGGAAAAGAAACCGTAGCGCTCTCCGTCCACAAGTACGCGATGGGTTCCCTCACGCGGATCCACTGAAACGATGGTAGAGCCGCGCACGATACCGCGATTGTATGCGCGGTGATTGTTGCTAAAGAGCGTAATGGTGCCATCCGCCTGCCAGTCTGGATCATGTTGACCGTCGCCCGCGCCCACGTGCCACCAGTCGATCTTCAAGGTGCGAGGATTGAAGGCATAGAGGAGGTTTGTTGTGCGATAACTGAGCATCAGGCTTCCGGGAGAGAATCCCGGGAATGCGTTGCCCATTGACGGGGGTAGCACTTCGATGTCATTGGGGTGAGTGGCGTCAGGGGTGTTTGCCGCCTGCTGCAGCTCGAATATGAACAGGCCCGGGTTGCTTCTCTCAACCTCGGCCACGTCGATGGTCTCCAGTCGCTCGCCTTGCGTCACGGAAAATCTGGTCAACTTCGGATGCAGGTCCTCTTGGTTGCCCTCTAGCGTCCAGAAAGACGCGCCGTGCGAATCGAGAGCCACGGTGTGGTGATACTTACCAGGTATCTTCCAGCTGAGGTTGCTGCAGCGGTCGACGCTGAATAGTGCGCCACCTGCCTCCTGCATAGTGAAGATCAGTGAGCCGTCTGCCACGAGCGCGACTCCGTAGAGGTTCTTCAGAATGTCCGGCTTCTGCGTGACCTCCGGGTACTCGGCGGACAGGCGCCAGGTGTGCCCTACTTGCCCAGCGGGGTCAAGCAGCACGGCCCCCCAAAAGGCCTCTTCGAAGTCAAAGGCACCGACGATAAGGCGATGCGTCGAGGGTGAGTTGGGGGCGATGAAAAGCTGCGCCGCATCGCGACGCGTGCGTGTGCCCGGAATGACAAGTTCGCGCAGCGATGACGTATCGACCGGCTCGTAGCTGCGAATGAGTCGGGAGGGCTCGATATCCAGGTCATTGCGAATCATCTCTAACAGCGAAATGTCTTCGTCTGGATCCCCCCTAACGAAGCTAGTGAGGTCGTCGAACGCACCGCCTACCCATCGCCACGGGAACACTTTCAGCTCGACGGCGAAGACGCCCCAGCAGAAGAACACCAGAGCGACTAGGTAGAGCACCGCGAAACGTACAAGGGATGGCATGTGTGTTACATCTCGCTCAATCTGCGACCCATAGGGGCCGGGTCAAAACGGATAAGGGGTGCTGAGAACGTCCAAGGCGCTGGGGGGTGTTGCCGATCGTCTGGATGAAGCGCCGTTGCTCTGCTTTCCCCTTGTCTGCTACTCGGCTCGTGCTGAAGTGAGGATTGTGTTTTTACACACCTGCCCGGTTATCGCATACCCGAGCGGAGCAAGGTTTTCGGCCAGCCAGTCTGCCTCTGGGCATGTCTCAACGAGCAGCAGAGGGCGACATCGCGCGATCGTCTCGAGTGCGCCTTCAAGCGCTTCTACCTCATGGCCCTCGACATCCAGATGGATCACCGTGACGTGGCGGTCCTGTGGTATGACTTCATCGATTGCCTGAGTCTCCACACTCAGGGCGCCTTTGCTTTCGCCTACGTGGCTAGCCCCGCCGAGCGGCGCGCCCTCGAGGTCCTCGACCACGAAACTGACATCCCCAGCGGTGCGTGATAAGGCGGCTTCGGCCAACGCCACATTATCAAGTCCGTTCAGTTCGCATGTCACTCTGGCGCAGCGTGCGCTGTTCGGATTCGGTTCGAATGCCCAGACTCTAGCGGAGGGAGCGAGCGCCGTGGCGATTGCAGGCAGGAAATCCCCGAAAAACGTCCCCGCGTGCACGACATCACCAGCCCCGCTTGCCGCCCGTATCTGCTCGATGGTTTCGGTCTCATAGACCGCGCCGGCCATCACGCATCGTGCCGCGGGTCGAGTGATGCAGTCCAAAGGTACGCAATAGACCCCTAGGGGGTTGTAGGCAACACACACGTGCGGGAGGCTCTGAGTCCCGTTCGGCGGGGCAGGCAGCCTGGGGGAGCGGCGAGGCCGTAGCCGCCAGCGATGAAGGAGTCTGCGCAGAATCTGCGTGATCGACATAAACGTTGGCCTCCAGATGCCCGAGCCGGCGATACCAAGCCAGGTTGGCGGGGATGATACCTGCCTTGTGTTTGGCGGATCGTCTACTGATGGTCTTGGAGCGGTGAGAAGGCCAGCCAGCTGCAAGGCCTCAGGGCGGGCATCGTCGATGACCTTCGGCCGCAGCGCGTCGGCATTGGCGAGATACGTGTTCTGCTCCTAGGCCAGCCGGTCCGAGGTCCTCAAGCGACCTACGCATCCTGATATTAGGGGCGCGCTTAGGGCTGCGCAGTGGCAGTGCTCGACCTGCTAAGCGTTTATGGCGGCTGGTGACTGATCCAGCAGCGGGACAACCCGCTCGGCGAGCGCCTCGGGGGATAGGGTCGCATCCATGGGGAACACGTCCGCCTCCACCAGCGGCGACTGCAGGTCGTCGAGTTGGCTGTTCAACAGCTTGAGGGGCAAACAGTGGGCCTTGCGCCCGGTCAGGCGCTCCTTGAGCACGGTCCGGCTGGCGAGCAAGTTGATGAAGGACACACCAAATCGCTGGGATCGCAGGCGATCCCGATCTTGGCGGCGTAGGGCGCTGTGCGCCAAGACGCAGCTACGCCTGGCGATGGCGAGATGATCCAGCCGGCGGCAAACCGCGTCCATCCAGGGCTTGCGATCGGCGTCGCTGAGGGACATCCCGCCCGCTAGCTTCAATCGGTTGGAGGCGGGCTGGAAATCGTTTGCGTCCAGCATAATCAGCTCAAAGCGAGCGGCGATGGCGCGCGCCAAAGCAGCTTTTCCACTGCCCGCCATGCCCATGCAGATCAACAGATGCGGTCGCTCGATCACGCCTTCGTCCCGGCTCATTCTGCTCTTCGAGGATCCATAATAACGCCGTCTTCGCCGAATTGCTTGTTCGCCGCCCCTCGGTTACTGCGTATTGCACGACAGTCGTTGCGCCAGCGGTAGCGAGCCGTGGGCTGAGAGGGGTCGAAGGTGCACTGCGGCAAGCGGTGCCTCGAAGATCCCCGGGTAGGCGGCTGCGAATCGCGCAGTCGTGGTTCGTCCTGGGCGTGTGACGCCGAATGCCGCGATTCACACTCAGCAAAGGCGCTAAGTCCCGACCCCCGCAGCCACGAAGCCACGAAGCCGTGGGCATGCCTCGTCGGTGGGTCTATTTGACCAGTAGCGTGCCTCGGGTGGGCACGCCACCGTTCTCGCGCAGACGCTGGAGGCTGAGAGCGATCGCGCCCTCCACCAGCGTCGCCAGGTAGTCGTCGTCTAGGGTGAGTACTTCGCTGAGGCGCACGTGGCGGATCAGCTTGCCGGTGCCCAGCAGACGTCTTTGAGGATCGTCCAGTTCAGCGCCTCGGTTAAAGCCGAGGTTGGCATGGGCTTGATAGACGGCGATATGGCAGAAAGCGTCGCGCAATGCGCCAGTGTGGCTGAAGGCGGTGGAGAGTACGCGCCGATGGTAGAGCAGCTCCCAGCAATCGGGGGCGTGACCGAGCAGCATCGCACGCGCTTGGAGAGCACGTTCCTGGACCGTGTTGGGGTAGTCGCGCAGCTTCTCTAGTAGCGCTTTGGCGGGATCGCGCACCGTCATGGGCTGGTCCTTCTGCAGGCGATCGATGGTCTTGGTGCGTGGTATGCCTACAAGCCACGGCGCAGTATCGCGAACCAGCGACCGACGTTCAGTAGGCTCATCAGCGCAGACGATACGTAGGTCAGCGCGGCGGCCGTGAGCAAGCGCCGCGCATGGCGCTCGTCGCCGCGAATCAGTAGGCGCTTTTGCGTGAGCATTGGCATCGCCCGCGCGAAGCTCGCGTCGAACTCCGTGGGTAAGGTGGCGGCGTGGACGAGTACGCCGAGCAAGAGCGTTGAGAGACCGATCAGCAAGGTCAGGCCCGTTAGGGAAGGCGCTCGGGTTAGGGCCGCGAGGAAAGGAGAGGCGATCAGCACCCCGGCGCCGAGTTGTTCCAAGGGGCGCACCAGCACGACTAGGCGCGTGCGCCAGGCGAGGGGGGCGAAGCGTTGCTGGTGTTGGATCGCGTGACCCACCTCGTGTGCGGCGATGGTCACAGCTGCCAGGGATCTGCCGTCGAGGTGCTTAGGATCCAGCCGTACGGTGCGGCTTGTGGGATCGTAATGATCAGCCCCCGCCGGCGCCGCCTCCACGGCGACTGTCTCTAGGCCCGCCTCATCCAGGAGGCGTCTGGCCAACTCACCACCGCTGAAGGCGTAGCGGTCCTCCGGCACTGCATACTTTCGCATGATGGAGCGCACCCAGAGCCCTGGCCCGAGGGAAACGGCGAAGACGACGAGCAGAAACAGCAGTACGTGCATCAGGGTACGGGGATTGGCGGCAACCAGGCCGCGCAAGTGTACACCGGGACTCGCCTGCTGCCGCCCTTGGCGTATGCTCGCGCCTAGGAAGTGCCACCACGGACGGATGGATGGGTGCTGCGCGAGCGGGCATGGCGATGTCGGTGTTCATGATGTGTTGGTCGAGTGCGTTGCTTGCGCACGATGTGGATGCGGGTGCGCGCGTCGCTCTGAGCTATCAGTTCGGTACGCAGGGCAATCGCCTCGGGGCCACCGTGGGCACCTATGCGCGCGCCGACGCGACGGACAGCGAGCTACAGCTCACCCTTTCGCTCTACCGCACCTTCAGTCACATGGAGACGCGCACGGCAGGGCGTGAACGGCAACTCATCTTGGGCCTCACGCAGGGAGTCGGCGGGCGGTCACCGCGTGAGCGCTCTCGCGATTGGTCACTCGGGGCGAACAACTCGCAGCGTCGCCACAGCCTGAGCGTGTACTCGATCCTCTACTGGGACACCTACGAGACATCGCAGCGCGTGCGCGGCATCGGGTTTTCCGCGGGCGATTTCAGCGTTCGCTACGAGAACGATTTCGGCCTGGTGCAGTTCCTCGCCGACCGGGGGGATCGCTTCCGCACGGGGGGGATCGAGATCGCCTATCGGCACAAGAACCTAAGACGCTACGTGGTCGGTTTCAACGTCTTTACAGGTGATCCGGAGGAGGGGCCTGTCCTAGCGCCTGGGCCGGAGACGGTCGGTAGGTACGGCCAGTACGCTATGGTGCGGCCTGGCGGTGCCCCGGTAACTGCCGCCGACCGTTCGATCGCTAACGCGTGGTTTGGCGTGCGCGGCCTCGACCTCGCGGGCGGGGATGGGGTCGCGAACGCGCTGGGTCTCGACAGTCTGCAGGTCCGTCTCGGCTGGAGCAGTGAAGCGATTCGTCAGGTGGTTCAAAATCGCTTCCACGACATGATCCTCAATCCCCACGTCCCGCTGCGCGAAGACGCGCGTGCGCGGCCCTACCTCACCTTTGGAACCGATCATGGCCAGACTCTCTACCCCTAGGCCGCCGACGCCTGCACAGTGTTGAGCATCGCACTGATCAGCCTGGGCACGGTATGCGTGCTCGCGGGGCTCATTGGCGTGATCTTGCCGTTTCTGCCCGGTTCAACGTTGATCCTCGCCGGACTCGTGCTGATCGCCTGGGCGGAGCAATTCGCCTACGTGGGCTTGGGTGCACTCGGCGTGCTGGTGGCGCTGACGTTGCTGACCTTCGTCGTCGACTACGTGGCAAGCCTGCTCGGGGCCGGCCGCATGGGGGCCTCGCGGGCGGGCTTGCTGGGGGCGGCTATCGGCACCTTCGCTGGCGTGTTCTTCTTCCCGGTGGGCCTGCTACTTGGCCCCTTCGTGGGGGCCGTAGTGGGCGAGTTGCTCGCCCGCAGTGATGCCCTGCGCGCTGGCAAGGTGGGCGTCGGGGCAGTCGTTGGGGTGCTCCTGGGTGCCGTGGGAAACTTGCTCATCGCCGCTGGCATGATCGGCATCTTCCTGGCTCTGCGCTTCGCCGGGTAGGGCCACACCGTCAAGCGCTTAGGGCGCTGCCTTCGAGCGTCCTCGCCTCACGACCGTGACGCACCCTAGAACAGGGTATGGCCATCACCTGGGCGAGTGCGCCCCTGCGGGCCCTGAGGCCCTGGCGTCGGCGAGGTGCTGGTCGTGGCGGCGCCCGGCTCCTGAGGCTTGTTCGCCACGGTCGTCGCGAGGGCCACCATCGAAGCTAGATCCGTGAGGTTGGCGGGGACGATCAGGCTGTTACCCGTTTTCGCGAGCTCACCGAACTTCTCGATGTAGTCCTCGGCTACGCGCAGCTGCATGGCCGCCTCGCCTCCCTCTTGACGCAGGGCGCTGGCCACCTCACGCAGCCCTTCAGCGGTGGCGTTGGCCACGGCCAGGATGGCGGCGGCCTGGCCCTGGGCTTCGTTGATCTGCTGCTCCTTGAAGGCCTCCGATTCCTTGATTACCCGCTGCTTGTCGCCCTCTGCTTCGTTGATGCGTGCATCGCGCTGCCCCTCAGAGGTGAGAACGACGGCGCGCTTCTCGCGCTCGGCGCGCATCTGCTTCTCCATCGCGTTGATCACGTCTTCCGGCGGGTTGATGTTCTTGATCTCGTAGCGCAGGACCTTCACGCCCCAAGGCTCGGAGGCCTTGTCGAGCTCGTGCACGACGGCCGAGTTGATCATTGCGCGCTCCTCGAAGGTGCGGTCCAAGTCGATCTTGCCCACCTCGCTGCGCAGGGTGGTTTGGGCGAGCTGGGTGATTGCGAAGATGTAATCGGTGATGCCGTAGGAGGCTCGCTGTGGATCGAGCACCTGCAGGTAGAGTACGCCGTCGACGCCCACTTGTACGTTGTCACGGGTGATGCAGATTTGCTCCGGGATGTCGACGGCCTTCTCTTTGAGGCTGTGCTTGTAGGCCGTGCGCTCGATGAACGGGATCAGGATATGGAATCCCGCGCTCAGGGTGCGGCTGTACTTGCCGAGAGACTCCACCACGAAGGCATTTTGCTGTGGAACGACCACCGCGGTTTTGGCGATGACGAAGATCACAAGCGCGGATACGGCCAGCGCTACTAGCAGGCTCACGTTCTCGAACATGATGGGGTCCATAGAGTTTTAGATATTGCGGGACTGGGGAGGTTCAAAGGGGTTGATCGATCGGCTCTACGTCTATCAGTGTGCCGTCGCGGGCCACGATGCGGGCCGGACTACCAGCCTCGATAGGTGCTCGGCCTCGGTTGCGCACAGTCCAGTGCGAACCACGCCACTCGGCTCTGCCGCTGTCGCCGGGGTCGACCCGTTCCGTGAGTTGCACCCGTTCGCCTTGCGCATCGTCTTCGAAGCCCGGCGGCTCTGGTCGCCAGCGCCGGTAGGTCCGCTCGCGCAGCATCGCCATGGAGGCGACGGCGAGGGTGGCGAACAGCAGCCACTGGGCCGCTGGCGGCAGGGGAATGATCGCGCCGAGCACGATGAGCCCGGTGGCGATCGCCGCGACACCCGCGAACACCAAGTAAAAGGCGGCGTCGATCGCCGCAAGTTCGGCGCCGAGCAGCACGGCGCCCAAGATGATCCAGCTCCACCAGGTCATGGGGCCTCGTCCGACGGAAGTTGACGTCCTTAACGATACACCAGCTACCGCCTGCGACGTGAGGCGGTGCCGGCTCGACGCGGTCGCGCCAGGGGCAGGCCGAGGCGCCAGGGGCAACGCGAAGGCGAAACGCGCGACTCCTGCAAAACAAAGATGCGAGTGTCGGGGAGGCGGTCGCGCAGGTCGTGTTCACCCGCAGGCGCGCCTCCCTGCGCCGCGAGGCCGTGCGCGAGAGAGGGAATGTCGAGAAGACGAATAGACGCTGCTAGCCGGGCGCATGACCCTGTCCAGCTTCAAGGTGGGCAAGTGCTGAGGCCTGCGACGGATTCGGTCGCTTCGAGGCAGGTTTCGCGATGCTGGACGCTTGCGGCGCAGGCCCTCAAGTACACTGCCTCGGCATGTCATTCGATTTCAGGGAGGAATGAACTTATGCAGACCAATGAATTCGCATCGGCTACCCAGCGTCGCTTACCGGTGCTCATGGTGGCCGGCGGCTTGCTGCTGTGCGCCAACGCTGGCGCCCAAGTAGTCACGTGGGACGAGGCGGCGGACGGCGATCTGTCGACAGATCCCGAGATGCCAACGCCCGTGACCTTCGTCGCCGGTAGCAACACGATCCGCGGGCAGATGCAGGACCCGGTCGATACGCGCGACTACATCACCTTCACCATCGCGGACGGTCAGTCGCTCACGGCCGTGCTGCTCAACGACTATACGGATATCGATAGCGGGGGCCCGGGCGATCGGGGCTTCATCGCCGTCAACGAGGGGGACACGAGCTTCATCCCGGGCTTCGATACGGGCGACCTGTTCCTGGGAGGTGCCCACCTCGATCCGGATCCGGTCGGCACGGATTACCTGGCGATTTTGGCAGGTGCGCCCCAGGCTGGTACCGGGTTCACGCCCCCCTTGGGGCCGGGTACGTACAGCTTTCTCGTGCAACAGACAGGACCCGAGCTGACCGCTTACGAGCTTGAGTTTGTGCTGGCAGAGGAGGCCGAGGACATCGGTGGTAGCACGACGGACGTGACCACGATCACGGCGATCTGCCGCAACCTCAGCACTGGCCAGAGCGTGAACCAGCCAGGCCTGGCCGGCGCGCCTTGGAATTGCACGGCGGCCGGGTTGATGGCCGATAGCGGCGATCAAGTGCTGCAGATCGTCGTGGGGCGTGCAAGCTGCGGCGCCGACCCCTGCGCCATCGGCGGCATGACCACGGGCGTGGATGCGACCAGCACCCTATGCCGAAACATCAGCACCGGACAGAGCACGAATGTGGCGATCTCCAGCGGCCAGTGGGACTGCACGGGCGGGGGGTTTGCCGCCAGCAACGGCAATATCATCCTGCAGGTGATTCGCGGGGCGTCCCAGCGCACACCCAACGATACCTACTGAGGGCGTGTTGGTCGGGCGGCGAGCGATGCCTGCGTGATCGTCGCCTTGGTTCGACCGGCGGCACCGTCCACGTTCGGGCGGTGTCGCCTGCGGCCGGCTTCCACGCGGGGCACGTCGGCGACGCGCAGGTAAGTCGAGAGCAGGCCGGCGAGTTCGTCCCAATCGCTCGCATTTCGCTTCGGCACGTAGCCGGCGATGTGATGGTTGTAGGCAGCGATACGATCTGGCAAGAACTCAGAGTTCGAAAGGACAAAGACCACCGTCTGCGAGTGGGTCGGGTCCTGGCGTAGCTCGCGCAGAAACTCAAACCCCGTCATCACAGGCATGTGCAGATCGAGCACCACCACAAACCCGCGCCTGTCGTTGCTCAGGCGAAGCGTGTCTAAGGCCTCCTGGCCATTTTGAGCCCTCAAGATAGGGCTGGTGACCCCGGCTCGGCGCAGGGCACGCTCGAGTGCCATCGCATCCACCTGGTCATCGTCGACCATCAGCAGGTGAGGGGCGTTGGATACTCATGGTCGGCAGGTGCAGCGAGGGGCATCGGCTTCATGATGGCGAGGTTCCCGTGGTGACGAGCGAACAGCGCTGCGCGACCGCGCGGCTGCCTATGTCATATCGACCGCAGTGCTCACCAATTGATGTTTCGACCGCTTGGACCACTCAGGGTGAGACCTGGGCCTAGTGCAGTTGGTTGAAACGCCCCGTTGCGCCGCCGGACGGTGGATTGCGTGCTCGGTGTGTGACGCCGATCACAGCATGCTGAGCATGTGACGAGGTTCTCATCGGAGCGCCTTAGGGGGTCGACCCGACGTCTGCTGGCGACAGTTCAACTAACGGCTAACCTAACAGATCAGATAGTTTTTTCTTCCGTCGCAGCCAGGGTGCCGTCCATCGGGTTGCGGTTGATTGGTCATAACGCTCGCGTAGCGTGAGCTTCCCTTTATCCATCCCAGGTGATGACTGTTGCCTTGTCGACTTCCTCGCGCTGCAGGGCTAGCGTCCGGCGCGCACCTCCGGGCCTGTGGGTTGCTCCGTTGGGCCTGCGTTGGACTGCCCCTGTTCGGCGCTGCCGCGAGTGCACAGCCGCCGCCCGGCCCACCGCTCGTCTTCGATGATGGTGCATTCACCAGAGCAGACGCGGGATTCCTGGTGCGCTGGGTGCACAGTGATCCCTTCGGCCAGGTGGTCGATTATGAGTATCGCGTGACCATCGGCGCGGCGGAAGGGAGCGAGCTGCGCCCCTGGACGGGCGTTGGGCTAGTCGAGGAGGTGGAGGTACAGGGTCTGCCGCTGTTGGACGGGGAAACGTACGTCTTCCACGTGCGCGCTGTCATCGATGGTGGCTTCACCGAAGCTGGGGTGAGCGACGGCATCGCGCTCGATCGCACGGCACCTGACCTGCTCAGCTTCGATGACGGCGAATGGACGCGCGCGAGTGCAAGCCTGTCCGCCAGTTGGTCGGCTCAAGATGATGGTGCAGGCCTCGCCGCCTACAGCTATGCGATCGGACGTACCGCCACCACCCAGGATGTGGTGGCCTGGACGGCCGTGGGTCAGCGCACGCAGATCACCGCCACGGGCCTGTCCTTGGAGGATGGCGCCACCTACTACTGGCAGCTAGAAGCGCGCGACAGCGTCGGCAACGCCCTACGCAGTGCGGCGGATGGGGTGACGGCCGATCGCACCGCGCCGTCGGTGACCGTGGTTGACCAGGGGGAGTTCGGCCTCTCCCCGGACCGTCTCGCCGCCACCTGGACGGTCGCTGATCCCCACCCTATCTCGTTGGTGGAGTACGCGCTCGGCACCAGCACCGAGCACGAGTCCCTCGTGCCCTGGACGGCGACCGCGGGTTCGAGGGTGGTGCTGACGGACCTGCCCCTCGAAGACGGTCAACGCTACGTGTTTCGGGTGCGCGCTAGCGACGCGGCGGGCAACCAAGCCTTGGCCGCGGCCGATGGTATTCGTATCGACCTCACGCCGCCGGAGCTCGGCGAGCTGGGGTACTCGCCGTACCTGCCTACGGACGATGAGGTGATCCTCTCGTGGTTCGCTGCGAACGGCGGTGGCGTGCCCGTGGCGCGATACCTGTATGCGCTCGGTACTCAGCCCGGGCGGGCCGATGTCGTGCCGGTGACGTCCGCCGGACTCGACACCTCGGTGGTGATGGAGGATTTGGCCCTGGTGAACGGGCGCGCTTACTACGGCCTGGTCGTGGCGATCGACGAGGTTGGGCGCCGCACCGAACGCACCACGCAAGCCATGGTGGTGGATCTTGGCCCGCCGCGTATCGAGTTCATCAACGATGAGGGCGAGTACTCCGCCGACGGCAGCGCCCTGCGCTTTGAGTGGAGTGCGGTGGACGGCGAAACCGAAGTGGTCGAATACGAGTACACGCTGGGCGTACCCGGCGATCCGGACGCCCTGCGTGCGCCCGTACGCACCCACGAGAAGGCCGCAGCCATCTCGGATCTCGAGCTCGAGGAGGGCCAGATCTACGTGCTCGGGCTCACCGCCTACGACGTGCTCGGCTACGCCGCCTTCGATGTGAGCGACGGTATCGCCATAGATCTGACTCCGCCGCGGATCACTCAGCTCGAAGACGATGGTCAGGTCACCGGTCGCACCGATCGCCTGACCATGCGTTGGGCTGGGAGCGATTCACCTTCCGGGATCGAGGCGTACGAGTTCGCCTTCGGCACGTCGCCGGATCTTATCGACAACGTGGTGCCGTGGCAGGGCATCGGTTTGGAGACCAGCGTCACCGTGGAAGGCCTGGCCCTTGTCGAAGGGGCGACCTACTACGGCGCCGTGCGCGCCGTGGACATGGCCGGCAACAGCGACCTCGCAGTGACCGACGGCATCCGCGTCGATCGCACGCCGCCCTCCATCGCCAACCTGCGCGTCGACTCCATCACCGAGTCCAGCGCCACCCTGCGCTGGGAGACAAGCAAGCCAACCACCACACGGCTCAGCTACAACGCCGAGGACCAACCCGCACTCGAGGTCCTACTCGATCAGCTGACAGCTGATCACGCGCTCATGCTGACCCAACTGATCGATGGCGCCAGGTACTTCGTACAGATCGAGAGTTGGGACGATGCTGGCGTGCCAGGCGATCCGGTCGAACTTGAGTTTGAGACCTTGGAGGGGCAGGGCAGGGCGGAGCAGATCAGTCCACCGGGCGTGAGTTACGCGGACCCTGAGATTCTCACGAACTACGGGCTGATGACCTTCCGCACCGCCTTGGGCGATGTCTGGGTGGGCAACCTCGACCCACACACTGGGCAGTTCGTGCGCCAGGACGGGCGCGAGTACCTCATGGACACGGGCAGCGAGACGGGAGGCACGATCAATGGTCCTGAGTTCGGTCTGGATACCGATGGTTGGTCGGTCTTCTACTCCAAGCGCCGCGCGGACGAGGTGCAGGTCTGGCGGGCCACCCTAGACGCCGCTGGTACCGCCTCGGCGCAGGTGCTGACGGCCGGGGATCGCCACCAAACGGCGATGCCCACGTTGAACGGCCAGCGCGGTACCACAAAGGTGGTGAATATCATCGGTAGCTGGGAGAGCGGTGGTGACATCGCCTGGTTCGATGAGCGAAGCCCGCTGGAGCAGAATGTCTTCGCGCAGGTCAACCCCTTTCTCACCAACCGCAATCCGGGGCGTTGGATGGCTGACGGTCGGCGGATCGTCATAGTCGATGAGCAAGACGGGCAGCTCTTCATGCTGGATACGGACACAGGTCGTCGAGAGGTCATCACGGACGATCCGGGCTTCAAGACGGCGCCTCAGGGCTTTCGTGCTCCCGAGTACGACGATCGGTGGGTGGTGACGGCGGTTGTCGACGACCGCACGATTGGCGTCTACCTCGATCCCGGTGACGGGGGCATTTGGCCACGGGTGGAGACCTTGACCGTACCCGTCGAAGCATCCGACGAGGTGTTCTCCTCGCCCGAGGTTTTCCAGGCGAGCGGCAAGTCCTGGCTCGTGACGACCGTCAAGGATCGGCGGACCGGGGAGGGGGCTGCGGAGCGGGGCGAGATCTGGGTGATCGACCTCGAGGGCGATGCGCGCGTGCGCTATGCGCGTCGCTGCGACGATGGCCGCCCAGACGTCAAGCGTTCCGACCCCGAGGTGTTCGTGGGCGAGCAGGAGGTATTCGTTTACTACAACGTGCAGGAAGATGAAAACACGAGCACCCTGTGGCGCTGTCGGACGGGCATCGCAAGCGATGGTGACCATCCGCGCGTGCGCACGGCGGCGGGGGTCGTGCAGGGGATCACCAGCCCCGTGGCCAATGCTCACGCATGGCTAGCGATACCATTCGCCCTGCCGCCAGTAGGAGCCGCCCGTCTAACGCAGGCCGCGCCAGCCACGCCTTGGTCCCCGGCCGTGCGCCAGGCTGGGCGCTTCGCGCCAGCGTGTCCGCAGCCCGACCCATCTCGCCCCGATGCCATCATCGGCGATGAGGACTGCCTCTACCTCAACGTCTTCACGCCGCTTGGCGCTGCCGATGCCGGCGCAGCGCTGCCGGTGATGTTCTTCGTTCACGGCGGCGCGAACCGTACCGGGGCCGCCGACACGCCCATCAGTCAGCTGCTAGACCTCGATCAACGCTCCGTTGGGCCGGTCTTCGACGGCGCGCGATTGGCGGCGCTTGGCAACGTGGTCGTGGTCACCACAAACTATCGACTCGCCGCCCTTGGCAACCTCACGCTGGCGGCCTTGGCGCAAGAGTCGCCGACTGGCTCCGCCGGCAACTACGGCATCTTCGATCTGCTCGCCGCCCTCGAATGGGTCCAGCGTGAAATCGATGGATTCGGGGGTGATCCCACCCGTGTGTTGCTGTTCGGTCAATCCGCCGGAGCCCACAACGTGGGCATGTTGATGGCTTCCCCACTGGCGACGGGGCTCTTCTCGCGCGCGGCCATGCAGAGCGGGGTCATGTCCGTGGACACGGCGGACGAGGCATCAACGGACGCGGCAGCCTTCGTCGAAGAGATGGGGCTGACCGGGGCTGTCGATCTCGCCGCCGCGCTGCGCGAACTCCCGCTGGAGCGCATGGTGCTCGCCCGTTCCGCGTTGCCCCTTGGCTATGGCGAGTTCACCTTCTATCCGCACGTGGATGGCGTGGTAGTGGACGACCAGCCCCTCGACCTAGTCCTACAGGGGCTGCACAACGACGTGCCCCTGGTCGTTGGGACCAACAGCGAGGAGTACTTGCACGACTTCAGCGACATCAACACACAGGAGTTCTACGAACTGGCAGGCGAGATGGTGCCCGAGGATCGCCTAGGGGAACTATTGAGTTTGTACCCCTTGCAGGACTACGCCGACCCCGCCGCGGCCTACGCGGCCATGGTCACTGACCGCAACCTGACCAGCAGCATGCGCACGGTTGCTCGCGGGTTCAGCACCCAGCAATCGCCCGTTTACCGCTACCATTTCCGGCGCGTGCTGAGTACGCCGGCGCGCAAGGCGGAGGGTGCCTACCATGGCACCGAGCTGCTGTACCTGTTTCAGCATATGGACGGGCGTGAGTTCGAGGCTGATGCGGACGACCGTGCGGTAGAGCAGCTCATGCGCGAACTGTGGACGAGCTTCGCCCACACGGGAGACCCGAACGTGGTTGGCTTGCCCGCATGGCCGGCCTACGAGGTGGAGGCAGACCCGTACCTGTCGCTGGACGTCGTGCCGAGCGCGCAGGGCGCCCTAGCGCCGCAGCGGAGCGACTTTTGGGATAGCGTCAAACTCGCCGATCCGTGATCGCGATCTATCGCGCCGGATCCTCCACCACCAGGTCGACGTGATCCTGCTGCTCGAGCTCGCCTTGAAATGTCCCCACGCGGGCGATGATCCGGTGGCGCCCGCGTTCGGTGTTGACGGAGGTCGGGAGCACGAAGTCGAAGGAGAAGCTGGCGCCGCCAGGGAGCGTGATCTCGCGTGGTGCGCGTATCATGGAGACGGCGCCCGACGGACTCACGCGGAACACCCACAGCTCTTGGGTCTGCGTTTGCGCGGCGTGGTTGCGGTAGGTCACCTCTAGGGTGGCGGCCGCGCCAGCGTGGATCTCGCGCGTTTCCTCACCGCTGAAGGTGGCGGTGTAGGTGGGCTCCACGATCTCGAGTTCTGCGTTGAGGGCCGCGCTGAGCAGCTCGTTCTCGATTCCACTCGGGAAGCGCGCCTTGAGCACGTCTGCCACCGCCTGGTCGGCGGTGCCGAAGTGCGCGGTCAGCGTATTGCGGCCGGCGTAGCCCGAGCCCCCGTCGATCTCGCGCATCTGGTGGAAGCCGTCGTTCGTGGTCAGCTCGAGGCGCGTGCCGATCGCGTCGCGATTGCTGATCGTGCCGCGCGCCCGCACCTTAACCCAGTTGTACACACCCTCCTTGGGGTTGAGGTCGTTCCGGTACAGCGTATTGGTGCCTTCGAAGTTCGAGATCAGCATGTCCACGTCGCCGTCGTTGTCGTAGTCGGCGAAGGAGGAGCCGCGGTAGAGCTTCTCCGCGGTCACCCCGATCTGCGCGTGGACCTCCGGAAAGCGATCTGGATGGGTGTTCATGTACACGTAGACGGGATTCTCGTGCTGATAGTCCTCGGCGCCGAAGGTCACCGGGAACTTGTCCAGCGGCACACCACCGCTGACTACGATCAGGTCTTCCCAGCCGTCCAGATCGAGGTCGTAGAAGCCTGTGCCCCAGCCCACGAGCCCGCGAGCGCCGAAGATCTCCTTGTCGTTCGCATCCACGCCCAAGAAACGCGCTTGGTTGACGAAGATGTGGTCGATCGGGTCGCCCACGGCGAGATCGTTCGAGCCGATGTCGGTGGAGTAGTAGTCGAAAGCGCCGTCGTGGTTGATGTCGGCGACAGCGATGCCCATACCCGCCTGACTGTAGTTGTAGGCAAACTCATCGCTTACGTCCGAGAACACCCAGCTCTCGGTGCCGGGGCCGTCGTTGCGAAACAGTCTGTTGGGCACGTCCGTGCCATCGGCATTGCCGAAGTCGTTGACCACCAGCAGGTCCGCGTCGCCGTCGTTGTCAAAGTCGCTGAAGGTGGCGGCCAGCGCGCAGCCGGCGTTGCGTCGGTTGCCGGAGAGGGCGACGCCGGTGACACCACCAACATCGGTAAAGGTGCCATCGCCATTGTTCTGCCACAGGTAGTCCGCTGTGCAGGTGACGGGCAGATAGCCGTTTTCCGGGGTCTCCGGCGGAATGACGTGGTTGCCAATGAAGATGTCTAGCCAGCTGTCGCCGTTGTAGTCGCCGAAGGTGATCACGCCCGTGGTGCGGGCGCCGTCGTCGCCTAAGCCCGTGGCGTCGGTGACATCCACGAAGCGCACGACGCCGGTCTGCGCGAAGCGGTTTTCGAACAGGCGGTTTTGCAGCTTGTTGCCGACCAGGATGTCCTGGTCGCCGTCGTTGTCGATGTCTGCAGCGCCGACAGCGAACGCGACACCCTCGCAGTCGCTCGCACCGGCTGCGTCGGGGTATTCGATGAATCGGCCGTTGCTAAGGTTGAGGTAGAGGCGATTGCAACCTTGCATCTGGATGGCGTACAGATCGTCATCGCCATCACCGTCTACATCGACCCACGCGGCGCCAGCCCCAATGGGTACCTGCGTGTCGCCGATCTGCTCGAACTCGACGCCGCTTGCGGCGGTCACGTCAGTGAAGGCGAGCTGAGCTTGAGCGGCGCAGCAGCAGGCGAGCCCCACAGTGGTGGTAAGCGTTAAGACGGTACCTAGTTTTGACATAAGCTATCCCTGGCAAGGCGCGCTGATTAGATTTATTCGCTGTGCGCTGCTGCGTCGGGGTTTCACGCTGGGAAGCGTTCACCCTCCTTATGGCCCGATCGTAACCAGCTTGGCGCCTCATTTCACCGCCTGCGACTCAGGCTCATTCGGGAGGTGCGTTTCGACGATGGCCGATGGATCGACCGAGGTGGGCGCCGAAGCTAGATTGAGTCTCAGCCAGGTCTCCGTTTTGGCGCCATTTTTTGCTGAACTGGGACGTGCTAGTCTCACTCGGGACGAAGGCGCGGTCGGGTGAAGTCGGTGCTCAAGGAAGGGGCCGCCGCTCGGGGGAAAAACTGCGCCCGGGCGCCCCAGTGGCGCTCGTCGTCGGATAACTAGAACGAATACGGCAGCGCCTGATGCGCTCGAACGCACTCATCACAACAACGCTTCAAGGAGGATGCGGCCCATGGCCCTTTCCGCATTCGTAGGATCGCACCGCCGGCCCAAAGCCGGGTGGTTCGCCACGATCGGCCTCGCGCTGGTGGCGATCGGTGGCGCATACGGCGCGCTCGCACAAGACAGCTTCGTCAACTTCGAGTCCGGCCAGGTACGACCGATGGCGCTATCGCCGGAGGGTGCGCGCCTGTTCGTCGTCAACACGCCGGACAATCGCCTGGAGGTGTTCAACGTCACCCCCGCGGCGCTCATTCACGTCGCCAGCGTGCCCGTCGGCATGGAGCCCGTGGCGGTGGCGGTGCGCAACGCCACCGAGGTGTGGGTGGTCAACCACCTCTCCGACTCGATCAGCATCGTCGATCTCTCTGCCGCGGATCGTATCCCGCGCGTCGTCGACACCCTGCTAGTCGGGGATGAGCCGCGCGACATCGTCTTCGCGGGGCCGGATCGCGACCGCGCCTTCATCACGACGGCGCACCGTGGGCAGCATTCCCCGTTCCGCTTCGACTCCCTGTTGAGCGAGGGGCGGTCGGACGTATGGGTGTTCGACGCGCAGGATCGCAGCGCGCCGCTCACCGTGTTGCAGATGTTTGGCGACACGCCACGCCCTCTCGCCGTGTCTCCGGACGGCAACACCGTTTACGCTGGCGTCTTCTTCTCGGGAAACAAGACGAGCGTGCTTCATCGCGACACGGTGCTGGGCAACATCGGTGATCCGGAGGAAAACATCGATGGTATCCCGGCGCCCCTAGATATCGGCATGATCGTCCAATCCAACGAGCAGAACCGCTGGTTCGACGGCAACGGCATGGAATGGACGCCGACGGTACGCATGACTTTGCCGGACTACGACGTTTTCGTCATCGATGCGGGAGCGGAAACGCCGGTAGAGGTCGATCGCATTAGTGGCGTGGGCACGACCTTGTTCAACATGGCCGTCAGCCCCAGCGGTAATGAGCTCTTCGTCAGCAACCTGGACTCGCGCAACATCGTGCGTTTCGAGGGTCCCGGGGAGTTCTCACCCACCACCGTACGCGGGCATTTCATCGAAAACCGCATCACCGTGGTGGACCTGGACAACGGCAACGAGGTGCTGCCGCGCCATCTCAACAAGCACATAGACTACGACCGCTTCCTCGGTACGGACGAGGAGAACGCCGCGAGCCTCGCGACGCCGCTGCAGATGGTGGTCAATCCGGCGGGAGACGAGCTTTACGTGGCGGCCTTTGGCTCCGCCAAGATCGGTGTGTTCGACACGGGCGAGCTCGTCGCCGACAGCTTCACGCCGGATCCCGCTGACCACGTTGAATTGAGCGGCGGGGGACCTAGCGGCATGGCGCTGGACGTCGCGCGCAACCGTCTCTACGTCCTCACGCGGTTCAACAACAGCATCTCCGTGGTCGATCTCGACTCCCGAACGGAGATCGACACGGTGGCGATGTACAGCCCGGAGCCGGCGGTGGTGACGGACGGGCGCCAATTCCTCTACGACGCGCGCTATACGTCCTCACGCGGGGACTCCTCCTGCGCTGGGTGCCACATCTTCGGCGATGTGGACCACCTCGCTTGGGACTTGGGCGATCCGGACGGCAGCGTACTCGACAACCTGAACCCGCTGATCAACGAGCTCCCGCCGAACGTGCCCCGCGACTTCCATCCCATGAAGGGCCCCATGACCACGCAGAGTCTGCGCGGTATGGACAATCACGGCCCGATGCACTGGCGCGGTGATCGGTCCGGAGCGAATGATCCTGAAAGCCTCGATGCCTTCGACGAGGTCGCGGCCTTCCGTGCCTTCAACGGCGCTTTCGAGGGCCTGGTTGGCCGAGCGGAGGTTCTCGAGCAGGAGGAGATTCAGGCCTTCGCCGAATTCGCGCTTACCATCCACTATCCACCGAACCCGGTGCGCAACCTCAACAACCAGCTAACGGCGGTGCAGCAGCGAGGTTTCGACGCTTACAACAACGTGCTGTCGGACCAGAACTTCACCTGCAACGGTTGCCACTTGGTGAGCGTGCAAGCCGGCCTGTTCGGCACCAATGGCCTCACGGTGATCCGTCGCTTCGGCAACACGGTCCGTCAGCCCCTGAAGATCCCCCACATTCGCAACATGTACACCAAGGTCGGGTTCTTCGGGCGTTCGCGCGGCGCAGACGACGGTGGCTTGCCGGTACTCGGTGATCAGATTCGCGGCTTTGGATTTACGCATGATGGCGCGTGGGACACGATGTTCAACTTCCTGCAGGACTTTACCCTCGATGACGACGTACAGCGCCGAGAGGTGGTGGACTTCCTGATGGCGTCGGATGCAGAGCTACTCCCGGCGGTGGGCCAGCAGGTCACCCTGAGGCAGGGCAACGTCGGTCAGGTGCGCGGTCAGCTCGTTACGCTGCTGCAGCAAGCCGCTGTGACCACGCCGCGGCCGGCTTGCGATCTCATCGTCAAGGGCACCTGGGGCGGCGAGCCCCGCGGTGCGGTGCGAGAGGCGAATGGCCTTTACCGCACGGACCGGGCCGGCGAAACGCCGCTGTCGGTGCGCTTGCTGCTGCAGATCAGTCAAGTGCCGAACCAACAGCTCACCTTTACCTGCGTACCGCCAGGCAGTGGTGTGCGCATGGGTATCGACCGTGATGAAGATGGCGTCCTGGACGCTGACGACATCGATTGATACGAGCGAAGCGGCGCCCGCGGCGGCGAGGCCGCGCGGCGTCCGCAACGGGCGACCGACCGATCGGTCGGCGACTGCATCCGCGCGACATGCTTGACTTGTATTCAGGTGCGCCGGATGCTCACGTAGGAATCCAAAGAATTCGACGCATATCGAAAGCGCACCGGCGGATCCCGCAGGCCCTCGGTGCCCACAATAAGAACGCGGGTGACACGACTACTTCACAGAGGAAAAACAGCAATGGACCGCACTCAGGGATCGTTCCGGGTACCGGGGGCTTACGCGCTTCGCGTAGCCGTCTCCGCTGCCACCCTTGCTCTCGCTGCTAGCGCGCACGCTGCGACGCCTAGCTTCGTCGACGCCACTGCCGGCGCCGGCGTCACTTGGATCTACGGTTTGGCTGAGGACACCGGCGGCGCGCGCATGCACGGCGGCGGCACGGTGGCCGACTTCAATGGCGATGGCTACCCCGACATCTTTCTGATCGGCGGCGGCCTCGCAAACGATCAGCTTTTCATCAACCAAGGTGACGGCACCTTCACCGAAGAAGCCGCTGCCTGGGGTCTCACCGACCTCTATCGTGGCGGCGGTGCCGCCGCTGGCGACTACGACGGTGACGGCGATATCGACCTGTTCGTCAACAGCATGGGCGACATGCCGGACGCAAAGGACGGCGAGCACAAGCTTTACCGTAACGACGGCAACGGCGGCTTTGAGAACGTGGCCGACGCGGCTGGTGTCGCCTTCAACCACACCTCGAACCGTACCGGCACTAGCACCGCCTTCGACGGCTACAGCTCGACGTGGGGCGACTACGACCTCGACGGCGACCTCGACCTCTGGTTCGGCGGCTGGCACAGCAAGGGCAACCCGCACGACACGAACCAAACCACGCTCTATATGAACAATGGCGATGGCACCTTCACGGACGTCACCGCCACCTCAGGCGTGTTTGATGAGAGCGGCCCTAACGTGGGCCCCCGTGCCTTCGGCGGCATATTCGCCGATATGAACGGCGACCGTTACCCGGAGCTGCTAATCGCCGGCGACTTCGGCGCCTCGCGCTACTTCGTGAATAACCGCGACGGCACTTTCACAAGCGTGAACATCTTCGGTGAAAACCGCGTCCACAACGGCATGGGCACGGCCGTGGGCGACTACAACCGTGACGGCCTGGTCGACTGGTTCATCACCGCGATCGATCCCTCGTACCTCGGCGCCGACAACGACGGCAACCGCATGTACCAGAACCGTGGCAACCACACCTTCTTCGAACTGCCTGCAGCTGACGGCTTCGACGAGATCGGTATTCGCGACGGTGGTTGGGGCTGGGGCGCCACCATGAAGGACTTCGACCACGACGGCTGGGAAGACATCGCCCACACCAACGGGTGGATCATCTGGGGCGACTGTGGCGAGAGCCAGGGACGCGAAGTGCCTCCGGGCAGCTGCGACGGCACGGGCACGGACCCGGTCACCGGTGCCCAGTTCCACAACATCGAAACGCGTATGTTCAGGAACATGGGCGACGGCACCTTCACTCAGGTGCAGAGCGACTGGAACCTAGACCACCGCCTTCAGGGGCGTGGCCTCTATCAGTTCGACTACGACAAGGACGGTGACCTCGACTTTGTCATCACCGCCAACACGATCGAGATCAACGAGACGGACTACCCGGGCGTGGATCCGGCGGACTACGCCGACATCATCGCCGACACGGGCGAGTTCCGCCTGTATCGCAACGATCTAATCACCGCCGAGAGCGGCACGCCCGCCGACGCCAACTGGCTGAACGTCTACCTCGACACCAGCGCGGTGAATCGCCTCGCGCCTGAGGGTGTGGGATCTCTCGTCCGTGTGCGAGCCGGTGATGAGAATGGCAATGTGCGTCAGGTCTACATGGAGAAGGGCAGCAACTACCTCGGCCACGGCGAGACTATGGCGCACTTTGGTCTCGGCACTAACGAGGCCGTACAGCAGGTGTGGGTCGAGTGGGCCAGCGGCTTCTCCAGCTCCGTGTTCAACGTCGACACCAATCAGGCGATCACCGTGGTGGCTGAGGAACCGTACACCTCCGGCACCTGGATCCGCGGCCAGACCGTGGAGCTCGTAGTCGAGGGTATGCGTCCCGGTGAGACCGTGTACATGTTCGGTAGCCAGCAGGGCCTCTCTACTGAGGGTCGCTGCTTCGCCGTCATGGGCGGCCTTTGCCTGGATATCGCCGGCGGTCAGCTGGTGGGCGTGGCGACGGCCAACAACGCCGGCACCGCCACGATCATCGCCAACGTGCCGGATGCCGATGTTCCTCCGGGTGTGAGCGGCACGATGTTCACCCAGGGCTTGATTCGTCGCGGTCAGGAGGGGGTCGCATCCCTCAAGACCAACGTCGAGATCAAGGCGCTCATCAAGCAATAAGCCGAGCCGGCTCAAGCAGTCCTTGATGCGGCACGCGACTCACGCCTGGTGAGTCGCGTGCCACAGCAGAAGAACATCAAAAAGCACACGCACGGAGTTCACGATGAACAAGAACGGACATGGAATCCTCGCCGCGGCGGTCGCGAGCGCAGTCTGGCTAACGCCAGGTCAAGCTGCCGCCCAGGCATTCACCAACATCACCGGCTCGTCCGGTGTCGAGCTTGAGACCTTCGTTACGGCTCCGATCAGTATGGAGATGCCGATCGGCGTGGGCGCGGGCTGGATCGACGTTGACAACGATGGCGACGACGACCTGTACCTTGCCCTAAATGGCTGCAACACCATGTGGCTGAACAATGGATCAGGCCAGTTCGCGCCTGTGCCGGACGCTGCCGGCGCCTCGGCCTGCGATATCTTGAGCCACGGCGTCTCTAGTGCGGACTACGACAACGATGGCGACCAGGACATTCACGTTGCCAACTTCGGGCAGAATCGTCTGTACAAGAACCTGCTGGTCGAGACCGGCACCCTGTCCTTCGAGGACGTGACCGACACTGCCGGCCTGAGCGATATCGACGGTCTGGGCACTGTTGACATCTACAACACGGCCAGCACGGTCTGGGGCGACTACGACAACGACGGCTACCTCGATCTGTACGCCGGCAACCACGTCGCTGGTGTTGGGATTCCCCCCAATCCAGGCGACGAGACCGAAATCGACCCCGGCCCTGGCCCGCAGTGCTTCGACGACTACCTTTGGCACAACAATGGTGACGGCACCTTCACCAACGTGGCTAGTGAGACGGGTGTGGATAAGGGCGTCTCCGAGCGAGCGGGCTGCGAATTGGCCGCAACCTGGTCGGACTACGACAATGACGGCGACATCGATCTAATGGTCGTCAACGACTTCGGCGCCGTGCGCTCCGCGCCGAACCGCCTGTTCCGCAACGATGGGTCCGACGGCAAGGGCGGGTGGACGTTCACCGATGTCAGCGCGCCCTCGGGCTTCGACTACGCGCAGGCTGGCATGGGCATCGCCATCGGCGACTACAACCGTGACGGTTTCTTCGACTACTACATGTCCGACGTGGGCGAGAACGAGTTCGGCGTGGCAAATGGCGACGGCACCTTCACGGAGAAGGCCGGTGACCTCGATATCCAATCCGCCGACGTCGAGATCTACCGCGGTCTCGGCATGGTGAGCTGGGGCAACGCCTTCTTCGATTTCGACGGCGACAGCTGGGAAGACCTCCTGGTCTGCAACGGCGGTGTGCCTCCCTTCGCGGAAACCGGCAAGTGGCAGGACTTCTTCGAGGACGGCGACGTCTGTCTGCCTAGCACCGATCCGAGCTGCAACGCAGATCCCGAGATGGGCACCGGTCACATCCACCTGAACCCCTGCTACTTCTATCGCAACCGCGGTGCCAGCTTCGGCGATGACGCGTTCCTTGAGGTACATGAGCCGGCGGGTATGAGCAGCGCAGGCTACTACCGCAGCGTAGCCATCTCCGACATCGACAATGACGGTGATGTAGATGCCTACCTCGGCAACCTGCACGGCTACAACGCCCTCTACCGCAACAACTACATAAACGCTAACGGCAACAATTGGCTGAAGGTGAAGACCGTAGGCACGCTCGGCAACCGCGACGGCATCGGCTCGCGCGTGGAAGCCAAGGCGGGCGGAGTAACCTTGATGCGCGAAATCAGCGGCGGCGCGAGCTTCATGTCCACGCACTCGATGAAGGCGCACTTCGGTTTGGCTGGCGCCAACTTCGTCGATCTCACCGTTCGCTTCCCGAGCGGCGTGACGCAAGAGCAGCTGTTCGTTGATACCAATCAGACGGTCACCGTGACTGAGCCGAGGATGACGGCCACCTTTCCGGTTGACACTCGCTTAGTGACCGAGGGCGGCGTCGTGGCCTTCAACGTGGGGCTCACCAACCACAGCGACGAGGAGCTCACTCGCGAGCTATGGTTCGTGGAGGTAACGCCGGATGCGGAAACCCTCGTGGGCACCACGCGTTCCGTTACGTTGCCTGCGGGCGCCAGCATCAACGTGCTGGTGCGCGTCTCGGAGTCTGCCGCGGCCGGCCTCACGCGTTACGGCGCTCGTCTCGGCGTGAACAGCACGGTGACCCACCGTGACCACGCACGGGTGTTTGCCCAAGCGCCGTCCAACTAAACAGCGCTAACGCCATCGCGAAAAGGCCCGGGACGGCGTGTCCCGGGCCTTTTTCGTTACCGCCCCAGGGAATTCGGGGCTACACTGATTCCATGTAGGCAACAACTACGGACGGAGCCTCTCGTGACAACAAGAAACCGCAGATCGCTCGCCCCCCTCGGTGCCGCAGCCTCTCTGGCGTGCGCCCTGGCGTCGCCCACCTTCGCCCAAGGCTCGGACCCGACCCTCGTGGACATCGCCCTGGAGCTCGGCTTTCAAGATCGTCTGACGCACGGACGCGGGCAGATCGCCGCGGATTTCGACGGCGACGGCTGGACCGACTTCTACATCAACAACACCTCGCGCGCGGACCTCGGTAACGATGAGAGCTTTATCATCTTCAACCGAGGGCCGGACGGGAATGGCGGCTTCATCTTCGAGCGCGGCCAAACGTTGGTGCAAGGCATCGCTACCTTCGGTAATGCCGCAGCCGACTACGATAACGACGGCGACCCGGACATCTTCCTCGCGGTCGGTGGGCAGGAGGCGATCGGCCTCGACTACCTTTTTGAGAATGATGGCAACGGCAACTTCACGGACGTTTCCGAAGCGGCGGGCATTCGCGGTCCCAAGGACGCTGAGGGCGAGTGGGTGCCGACGGCATCCCTGTCCGGTCACTGGGCAGACTACGATCGCGATGGCGATTCGGACCTGTTCGTGTTTTCAAAGGTGGTGCGTGACTCGCTGACCGAGCTGCCCGATGGCCTCGGCTACCGCGACTCCCTGTTCCGCAACAACGGCGACGGTACCTTCACGGATGTCTCCGAGGAAGCCAACATCGTCGGTGGAATCTCCACTAAGACCGGCGCCTGGGGTGACTACGACAACGACGGCTGGATCGATGTGTTCATTCCGGAGGAGGCCTACCGCCAGCTCGACACGGAAGACAATTTCCGGCTCATGCGCAACATGGGCGATGGCACCTTCCAAGAGATGCCCCTCGACGAAGAAGCCCTGGGTGTCGGCGACCGCACCTGGGCTAGCGCTAGTGCTGACTTCAATAACGACGGGCTCCTCGACATCTTCGTCTTTGCTCACTCCCGCCAAGGCAACACTAGCAAGCACGTATTGTTGCTCAACCGCGGCAACTGGCAGTTCGTCAACGCGACCGACGCGGCCGGTTTCGGCCTGCCTGCCAAGGTGATGGGGTGCCAGATCGGCGATCTAAACAACGACGGCTACGAGGACATCATCACGGCCAACGGAGGTCCCACCGGCGGCGAGGCGGATCGCCTGTATATGAACGAGTTTGCCGAGGCAGGCACCGTCAGCTTCCGCCTGGCGTCCTCGCTGTTCGACTACCCTGCCGTGGATGACCCCGAGTGTGTCGCACCGATAGCGCCGACTGAGGCATTAGGGGCCACGGGAGCCTTTGTCGCTAGTGATGATATGAGCGCAGCAGATCCGAGCGATCCCGGGGCGATGCCCGCCGAGGCCTACACACAGGCGGGCGGTGATGCCTGCGATGCGGAGTTTCCGTACCGCGGCCATGCCATCACCTTCACGGACTTCGACAAGGATGGTGACGTGGACCTGCCCATGATCAAGGGCGGCACGGAGATCATCCAACCGCTGATCGAGAGCGGCGAGCCGAACCGCTTCTTCCGCAATGACGGCGGCAACGCCCTAGGGTGGCTGTTCGTGGAGTTGCACGGTTTGGTGAGCAGCGAGGATGCCATCGGGGCGCGCGTAGAAGTCACCACTCAAACGGCGGACGGTGGTTCGCGTAGGATCGTGCGAGTGATGCGTGGCGGTCGTTGTTTCTCCGCGAGTGGCCCGCGGGAGCTGCATTTCGGCCTGGGAACGGACACTGCGATAGCGAGCCTGCGCGTGGATTGGCCGAGTGGGGTGCGATCCATACACACGGGAATCGGTGTTAATGAGCGCATTCGCATCGACGAACCCGTGCAGGGATTCTCAGATTTTAGCGACGGCGTCGGGGGTTGGACACCCGTGTCCGGTGATTGGCAGCTGGTCGACCAGCAGTATCGACAGCTCGACACCGAAGGTCGCCATCTCTCCGTCACCGGCGGGAATCGAGCCAACTACACGCTTTCCGCGAAGGTGACCTACCTCGGGGGCGGTCAAAAGCTCGGGCTTGCAGGGCGTGTTAGCGCTGACGGCGAGACTTACTACACGGCTATCCTTGCCGGCAGCACGGCGCGCCTGTTCAAGGTGGAGGACGGTGTGCTTACCCCCCTCGGTCCGCAGCTGTCGATCGATCCGATGACGCCGAACAAGTCCTACATCGTGGGCCTTCGCTTCCAGGGCAGTCGGATTCAGATGACGGTGAATGGCCGCTCGACTACCCCGTTTACCGACACCTCTATCGCGAGCGGCCGCTTCGGGTTGGCGACGGATGGGACCAGCGCCGCCTTCGACAATGTGACGGTCTACTGAGACACACGTCACCCATGCGCCGGCGGGATCGCGCTAGCCTTCCCGCTGGCATCACAAAAAACAAGAACTAAACAATAAAAGCAAAAACAACTGATACCACTTAAATGCACTAGGGAAAATGACGACCATGGAGATTGCACTGCAAGTCGCCTTGTTTCTGGTGGTCTCGGTGCTCCTTAGCCTGGGCAATACGCTTGGCTACCACCGGCTGCTGACACACAGGGCGTTCAAGACCCACCCAGCGATCCGCAACACGCTTACGCTGTTCTCAGCTATGCACTCGGGATCGCCGATTCTGTGGGTGGGATTGCATCGTATCCACCACGCGTTCTCGGATGATAAGGGTGATCCGCACAGCACGAATGATGGATTTTGGTTCGCTCACTCGGGGTGGCTATTTCATACGAAGAACAAATGGGCGAGCATCGCGCTGGCCCTGTCGGGCTTCGCCTTGCAATTGCGGTACCTGCTGAACGACATACAGCGTCTGCAGGGCAAGCTATCGCCCGACTGGCAGAAGATGTGCCGGCGCGATCTCATGACCGAGCCGTTCATGCGCCTGCTCGACACGCCGCTGGTGATTCCGGCCCTGTTCGCCCTGCAGGTTGCGGCCGCGTGGATGATCGCGGGTTGGTGGGGGATCGCTTGGCTATGGGCCATGCACGTGGTGCAAAACAACACGAGCTGGGTGATCAACTCGATCTGCCACTGGGATAGCTTTGGCGTCGCTGACCCTAAGTCTAAGGATCGCTCTCGCGATGTGGCCGCCCTAGGGCTAATCACCAACGGTGATTCCTTCCACAACAGTCACCACCTGTACCCGGCGAGTGCCAAGCATGCCATCCATGGCGGAGCTGACCTCTCCTGGGCAGTGGTGTGTTTGCTCGCTCGCCTCGGTTTGGCGACGGACATTAAGCTGCCGAAGAACTACCCCTATCCGCAGTGGATGGAGCCAGGGCGCCACTACCAGGTGCTGACGCCGCCGCCTGCGCCGGCGCGGGAACAGGCCGCCTAGGGCCTGAGCTTGTCTGCCGGTGGGCCCCGCGCGCTGACACTAGTGCGTGGGGGTTCCCCCACCGGGGATCATCTCTTCCACTCGCTGCAGCAGGTCCACGGCCGTAAACGGCTTGTACATAAACCCGGCACCGCTGCGGCGTACGCGCGCACGCAATTCCGGGTCCTTGTTCGCGGTGATGAAGACCACCTTTGGATTGCCGAATTCGGCGATCCGCTCAGCCACCATGAAGCCGTCTCCCGCGGGTACGCTGATGTCGAGCAGTGCCAGCTTTGGGCCGTGTTGACGCGCCAGGGTAGTGGCCTGGGCAGCGTCGAAGGCCCGATGGACCGTGTAGCCCGCGTGCTGCAAGCGTAGGGCCAGGGCCTTGTTGAGTTCTCGGCTGTCTTCGAGGATTAGGATGGTGCTCATCGTGCTCTCCTTCGATTAGGGTTTGGCCGCAGGCAGCAGGAAAAAGAAGGTAGACCCCTGTCCCAGCTGACTTCGTACTTCCAGTTCACTACCGTGCAAGCGCACGATCTCGCTGCTGATCGCAAGGCCAAGGCCAAGGCCATCGGTTAGGTTGGCAGGGTCATCGGAGGTCGCAGTGGCCTGGTACAGGCGATCGAAGATCCGCCGCTGCTGCGCGGGATCGATGCCGCAGCCAGTGTCGCTTACCGTGAACTCGACCCATCGGGCATTGTGGGGATCGCGCTTCGCGCTCACGCTCACCGTGCCTTGGGGGGAGGTGAACTTCAGGGCGTTACCGATCAGGTTCGCCAGCACCTGTCGCAGGCGCATCGGGTCGGCATCAACCTCGAACGACTCTGATTTATCCACCGCTAAGGACAGGGTTAGCTCCCGTTCGCGAGCGGCACCCTCGTGAGCCCGCACCACGTCGCGCAGAAACGGGTAGACGGCTAGGGATTCTCGCTGGACGCTAAGCTTGCCTGTCTGCATGCGGGCGGCGTCGAGCAGATCGTCGAGCAGGGCGGTGATCTGATCGCAGCCTTCGGTCGCAAGGCGCAGCAGATCCGCCTGCTCGTCGCTTACCGTGCCGGCCAAGCCATCGCCGACGAGCGACACGAACTCACGGGTGGCCGCGAGGGGCGTGCGCAGTTCGTGACAGACGTTCTGGTAGAAGCGCCGCACTTCCTCGTTGCGCAGGGTGAGGTCGCGGTTGCGCTGCGCGAGCGCCTGCGTCTTGTCGGAGAGGCTGACGCGCAACACCATTTTCTCGGACGCGTTGATGATCGAGCGGCGCAGGGCGGCTTCGGTCAGCTGGTCCTTAGCGAGGTAGTCGAGGGCGCCGGAGCGCATCGCCGAGGCGGCGACATCGACGCTGCCCTGGCCCGTCAGCATGATGAAGGCAGTGCTCGAATGGGGCCAGCGCCGGTAAAAGCGTTCGAGCAGATCGAGTCCGTTGCTCGGTGGCAGGCGGTAGTCCACCAGCGCACAGTCGAAGTGGCGCGTCTCGAGCAGCTTCAGGCCCGCCTGCGCCGTCGCCGCCTCGTGCACGTCGCACTGGAAGTCGTCTCCGCTTCGCAGACAGCGCCGGATCATTGCTCGATCCACGCGATCGTCGTCTATCACAATGACCTGCAGACGGTGCTGCACCTGCAAAGGTGCCGCCTTGGCGGTGGGCAGCGGGATTACGGTGGCGGGTTGATACATGGCGGTCCTGCGGGGCAGCCTTTACGATGAACTTAATCGGCAAACCGGGCGAGTACCTGATGGGGTCGGGTACGGGTTTGCGAACGGTGTCACAAGGGTTGAGAGACGCAGTTCCGATTTCTCCTGAGCTCGCGGCAGCCCTCGAGGAGCGAGGCGCCTCGCTGCTGGAGACCTGTCGAGAGGCGCTTTCCGTGGACGCCGCGTTGCTCGCGACGCTCGCCGATGGTGTCGAGAGGCTGACGGTGCTCTGCGGCGCAGGAGCCCCCGTGACACTGGACGATGAAGAGCGGGCTGAGATCGCTGCCGTCCTGCAGCCACCTCTAGGCGCCGCAGATCGCCTTTCGGCGGCGGCCGTGCCTGAGACGGGCAGGCCCTTGCACAGACGATCGACCAAACGTGCCTACTTGGCCTTGGCCTTGGCCTTGCCGCTGCCAGGACCTGACGGGCCCGCGGCCTTGTGTTTGCTGGCTAGGGAAACGCATGAGTTCGACGCTCGCGATCAGGGCCTGGCGCAGTCCCTAGCCGCGCACGTCGCCCAGAGCCTGGCGGACAGTGTGCAGCTACGTAGCTTGAGCGAGCAGGCGATGCTCTTTCGCCTCTCCGAAGCCGCCGCGCGCATTGGACATTGGACGCTGGATCTGAAGCAGCAGACCTTGCACTGGTCCGATGAGATCTACCGCATTCATGGCGTGACGCCGCGGGAGTACGTTCCGGAGCTGACCTCGGCGATCGGTTTCTACCATCCGCAGGACATTCCGCTGGTCACCGCGAAGCTCGACGGGGTTGTCTCCAGCGGTGAACCTGATGAGTTTCGCCTGCGCATCCTGACGCCGAGCGGAGTGCTACGCCACGTACACGCCACCTTGCGCGCGCGCGCGGACATGGCACCCCCCGTGGATGTCGTCTTCGGCACCTTTAGCGACATCAGCGATCAAGTGGCGGCCCGACGAGCGCTCGAGCTGCAGTCCGAACAACTCCAGCGAGTCTTCAACACGGTCCCCGTGCGCCTTTGGATCAAGGATGCGCACAACCGCATACTGGCGCTCAACCCTGCTGCGGAGGAATTCTGCGGCGTCACCGTGGATCAAGCTGAAGGCATGCTCGTCAGCGAGCTGTTTCCCGACTCGGCGGCCTCTCACCACGCGGCCGACCTTGCTGCGCTGCGCGACGGTCCTCGCCTCGGGCGTATCGAGCGCTACCGCAAGGCGGACGGTAGCAGCGGTTGGGTGAGGACCGATCGCGTGCCTTACTCGGATCCGCACAGCGGTGAACCGCGCATCCTGCTGTCCTCAATCGACGTCACTCTCGAGAAACGCTACGAGGATGAGCTGCAGGCACGTACGGAAGAGCTGCGCCGGTTGAATCAGGAATTGGAAGAGTTCGTCTACGCCGCGTCCCACGATCTGCGTTCGCCGCTTCGCGCTATCGCCCATCTCTCCGCTTGGTTGGAGGAGGATCTAGGGCCGGAGCTAAAACCGGAGTCGCGGGAGCATTTGAACTTGATGCGTTCGCGCGTGCGACGGCTCGATCAGCTCCTGACGGATCTGTTGGCCTACTCGCGCGCAGGACGGTCCCGGGCGCGGCTCGGCGACGTTCACCTGCGTGAGCTCGTGCAAAGCACTTTCGATTTGCTCGGGTTGCAGGACCGTTTCACCCTTGAGACCTCGGGGCTCGACCTGCGTTTGCGTACCGCGGTCACGCCACTCGAACAGGCCCTGCGCAATCTCATGGACAATGCGGCTAAGCACCACGATCGGGACAGGGGGGTGATCGGTGTGAGCGTCACCCGTCGGGTGGGGTTGCTCGAGTTTGCCGTCGCGGACGATGGACCGGGAATCCCGCAGGAGCACCATGAGCGCATCTTCCGCGCGTTCCAGACCCTCAGGTCCCGCGATGAGGTGGAATCCAGCGGGATGGGTTTGGCTATCTTGAAGAAGCTAGTGGAGTACGCTGGCGGCGCAATATCCCTAGACTCCAACCCCGCAGCGGGCGCTCGCGGCGCCACATTTCGCTTCACCTGGCCCCTTCACTGGCCCCAGGAAGGGGTGACCAACGAGCCGTAGGGCGGCCTGACCCCGGGTAGACACCTTAGGGCTTGGATGTTGCATAAGGTCGCGTAAGCGGGCGAGAATCAAGCGCTTATGCAGCCTTGAGGCAAGAGTGTGCATGTCTGGCTCGTGGATGACTCTGAGGCAGACCTGTATTTGATGCGCAGGTCGGTGAGCCGTGCTTGCCCGGCGGCGCGGATTACCACCTTTCGCTGCGTCGCTGATGCGATCTCCCGCTGGCGCCAGCAGTCGCCCGACTGCTTGTTTCTTGACCTCAACCTCGGCGTCGGATCGGGTCTGGACTTGGTTGATGTGATCGACGGTGCGCCAGACCGCGCGCCCGCGATCAACGTGGTGGTGTCCGGGGTGGCACTTCCCGCCGAGAGCCGCGAGCGGTTGCGAACAGCGTGCGTAAGGTGGCAGGTGTGCAAAAAGCCAATGCGCGAGCAACACGTGGCGGACGTCTTGGCGCAGGCGGGCTTTATTTCTCCGAGGTAGTGGAATGGGCGATGAAGAGACGGAACTGGAGACAGACGTGACGGCGCAGGCGAGCGAGCAGCCGGTCGCCCTTGGCACGAAAGAGCCGCCTACCCATGTGGTGGGAATAGGTGCCTCCGCCGGTGGCCTAAACGCCCTAGAGCGGTTGTTCAGCTGCCTGGGTGATAACACCGGCATGGCCTTTGTCGTGATCCAGCACCTGTCTGCCGACTTCACTAGCATGATGCCGCAGATTCTCTCACGCTTGACCCAAATGCCGATCAAATCGGTTAGTGATTCCGTGGAAATTGAGCGTGACACGGTGTACCTGTTGGTGCCCGGCAAGGAGATGATCGTGACCAACCGCCGTCTTCTGGCGACGGATCGTACGGCCGGTTTGAATCTCTCTATCGATGTGTTTTTTCGATCCCTAGCCGAAGACTTAGGTGCCCGTGCGGTGGCGGTCGTGCTGTCCGGGACCGGTAGCGACGGGGCTGCAGGCTTGCTGGAAGTGCACCGAGCGGGAGGCCTGACGATTGCACAAACCTTGCGGTCGGCGGAGTTCGACGGGATGCCGAAGAGCGCCGTCGCGACGGGTAAGGTCGACATGGTGCTGGATCCGGAGCATATCCCCGCCGCGCTCACAGGCCATGCCAAGCGCCTGAAGCTCAAGATTGCCGCTAGCGACTTGCCGGAGATTCAGCCGAGCGTGTTCGACACAGTGTTCGAGCAGCTGCAGATGCGCTTCGCCGTGAACTTCGCGCACTACAAGCCGAACACGATCATCAGACGCGTGGAGCGCCGAATGGCCTTGCGCCAGTCGAGCTCGCTCACCGAGTACGCTCGACTGCTCGCCTCGGACCCGGATGAGCTTGAGACCCTGTATCACGACCTACTCATCGGCGTGACCCGGTTTTTTCGGGATGCGGAGACCTGGAACTTCATCCAGCGCGACATCCTGCCCAACATCGTTAGCGGCGGGCAGCGCGAGGTGCGCGTGTGGAGTGCAGGTTGCGCTACCGGCGAGGAGGCCTACACACTCGCCATCTTGCTGCATGAGGCGTGCGCCAAGCTCGATTCGCCGCCGGACGTGAAGATCTTCGCTACGGACGTGCATCAGCGCAGCCTCGATAGGGCGAGCTTCGGCGTGTACCCCGAGCGTACCCTGGAGGGACTTAGCCAAGAGCGTATCGACACCTGTTTCACTCGCCAGGCCGATGACTTCGTCATTGCACCGCATCTGCGCCGCATGGTGGTGTTCGCCCGCCAGGACGTCACCATCGATCCGCCTTTTACCAAGCTGGATTTGGTGGTCTGTCGCAACCTGCTCATCTACCTCACGGTGGAAGCGCAGCGCAAGGCCCTCAGCTTGTTCCACTTCGCTCTGAAACGTGATGGGGTGATGCTGCTCGGCAGTAGCGAGGGCCTGGCGGAACTGGCTGATGATTTCAACGTTATCGATGCGAGGCGCAACGTTTTCCGCAAGGGCAGTGACCGCCATCTAGTGAGTCGCTTCCGCCTGCCGTCGGCACAGCCGATGCTGCGTGAGACCAACGCAGCCAGCACGGGGTTACCGACGCCGAGCCGCACCACCGGTGGTCGACCGGTGAACCTAGTGCGTGCCTACGATGCTCTGATGGACGCCTACGTCCCGCCGGGACTGTTGGTTACCGTGTCCGGCGAGGTGGCTCACACCTTTGGTGAAGCGTCGCGTTTCATGCAGCCGCCAAGCGGGGCAGTCACGCTCTACGCTTCCGAGCTGGTGCTGCCCGAGTTGCGCCTACCCGTTATCTCCGCACTGGCCCGTATGCAGAAAACAGATGAGCTCGTGCGCTACGCGGGTATCCGTGTAGACATCCCCGCAGAGGGTGCACAGGTGGTGCGTCTTACCGTGCGACCGATGAAGCAGGTGCGAGCGTCGGAGTACGCGCTGATCACCTTCGAGCAACCGGACGCGGCCGGCAACGCCGCTGGCGCTGCCGAGGAAGAGGTGGCGGAAGAGATGCTCCTCACGCCCTCTTCCTTGCAAGACGAACTGCAGAATACACGCGAGCAGCTGCAGGCGACAGTCGAGGAGCTGGAGACGAGCAACGAGGAGCTTCAGGCGACCAACGAAGAGCTGATCGCCTCCAACGAGGAGCTGCAGAGCACGAACGAGGAGCTGCATTCGGTAAACGAGGAACTCAGCACCCTCAATCAGGAACACGAAGGAAAAATCATCGAGCTGGAGCGGGTGACCGAGGAGTCGGACAACCTCCTGCGTAGTATCGATATCTCCTCCGTGTTTGTGGACTCGAAGCTGCGGATCCGCAAGTTCTCGCCCCACGCGGCGGATCAGTTCGGCCTGATGAAGCACGACATCAATCGGCAGATTACGCACTTCCGTTCGCTCCTCGCCGACGAGCAGGTCCTGAGAGACCTGGCCGCCGTGAGCGCCACGGGTGAGCGTGTGGAGCGAGAGCTACGCGACGCTACAGGGCGGTACTTCCTTATGCGCGTCTCTCCCTACGTGAAGACCAACGGGGAGCAAGACGGTGCGGTGCTTAGCTTCGTCGACGTGGAACGTATCAAACGCGGCAGTCAGCGCTTGAGCCGCGCCTTTACCGAGCTGCAGGTATTCACCTATGCGGTCTCCCACGATTTGGTGGGGCCGTCGAAGCGAGCTAACGAGTTTATGCGAATCGCTCGTGAGCGCGCCGACGAGGTAGGGTTGGATGAGGAGATTCTCCAACACATCAACCGGGCCGACGAGCAAGTCGACCTGGTCGTGAGTCAGGTGCAGGACCTGCTCACCCTTTCCCGCGTAGAGACAGAAGGCGAGGCGTTGGCGCCCGTCAGCCTATCGGAATCGGCGCGCGCCGCGCTGACGGATCTCGAGGAGCAGGTGCAGCGGACCGGGGCTAGGGTGCTGATTACGGAGATGCCATCAGTGCTAGCCGATGCCAAGCAGTTGCGAGTGGTGCTGTTTCACCTGCTGCTTAACGCTCTCGAGCACGGCGGTGGCGATGAGTTGCGCATTGAGGTGAGCGCAGCGGAGATCAACGGCCGGGTGGTCGCCGAGGTCATGGACAACGGCGTGGGCATCGACGAGGCTTTGCGCCTGCGGGTCTTCGAGATGTTCTTCCGCGGCAGGGTACAGGCCAGGGCCCCGGGTGACGTCGATGGCACCTCGAGCGCCGGACGTGGCGTGGGGCTTGCCATCGTCAAGCGCGTGATCCACCGCCACGGTGGCGACGTGTGGGTGGAGTCGGACCCCGGCAGTTACACGCGCTTCAAGTTCGCACTCAAGCCAGCGCCCATCCTGCCACCTGGCGCTTAGACACCGGTCCTACGCCGCGATGGCGGGATGGGTGCGCGGGATGGAGAAGTAGAAGCCCTGAAAGACGTCACAGCCGGCGTTCACCATCACCTTGAGCTGTTCCGGGCTTTCGACACCCTCTGCCACGACCTCCAGTCCTAACTCACGCGCGAGGGAGACGATCGCGGTGGCGATCCGACGGTCCTCCGCTGATTCTTCAATCGCTGCCGTAAAGCTCCGGTCCACCTTCAAGCGTGTAATGGGCAGACTGCGCAGGCGCGTAAAGGAAGAGTAACCGGTGCCGAAGTCGTCGAGGGCGATGGAGACGCCGAGCTCGGTGAGGGCGGCCAGCGTGCGTTCGAGCTGATGTTCGCTCAGTTCCATTGCAGATTCGGTGATTTCGAGCTCCAAGGCAGCGGCGGGGTGCCCAGTCTCTTCGAGGATTGTGCGAACTGATTCCGCGTAGCCGGCGCTGGCAAGTTCCCGAGGCGACACGTTCACCGCCATGCGCAGGTAGCGCCCGTGCTGGTCTGCCAGCAGCTTGTTGCGTAGGCATGATTCACGCAGCACCCAGGATCCCAGCTCACGAATGAAGCCTGACTGCTCGGCGATGGGGATGAAGTGGGCGGGCGAGACAATGCCGTTGGTTGGGTGATGCCAGCGCACCAGGGCTTCGTGAGCGACTACTTCCCCGTCCGCGTTCACTTGCGGTTGGAAGCGGAGGCGGAACTCGTTTCGTTCAAGCGCAACGTGCAGGTCGCGCTCAAGATCGCTCAAGTGGTCAGTGTGTTCCTGCGGATCGTGTAAATGGATCTGATTGCCACCACGCTTTTTGGCTGCGTACATGGCTTGGTCGGCGCGCTTCATGAGATCGCGGTAGGAGCGCATGCTGCCGTTGAACATGCAGACCCCGATGCTCGCGGCCGGGCGCACTCGATGACCCTCCAGGGAGACGGGTTCGTTGATTTGGGCAAGGATCTTGCGCGCCACGTTCTCGGCGTTTTCGCTGTTGACCACATCCGTGAGAATCACGGTGAACTCATCGCCACCCATTCGCGCCACCGTGTCGTTGCTGCGCACCGTGCGTTTGAGGCAGCCGGACACGTGCTGGAGCAGGCTGTCGCCCACGTCGTGCCCAAGGGAGTCGTTGATCACCTTGAAGCGATCGACGTCCATGAATAGCAGGGCGCTTACCGTGTGGTGGCGAGCAGCGTCCTGCATGGCGAGGTTCAGGCGGTCCACGAACAAGGAGCGGTTGGGCAGGCCCGTGAGCGTGTCGTGGTTGGCGAGGACAGCAAGCTCATCGTGTGCGTGACGTAGTCGTGACTCAGCTTGCTTCAGGGCGGAGATGTCGATGATGGCCGAGTGGATGGCACCCTGCCCGACCTCACCAAGGGCGATAGGCACGGAGCGCAGTAGCACGGGTACGCTCGTGTTCTCGCCGGCGCGTAGGCGCAGCTCAACCTCACACTCACCGTTGCGATCGACCTGTTCGAGGTGGCGGGCGAGGGCGCCGCGATACTCGGTGTCAGCGAGGCGTACGGTCGCCATGCCCATGATCTGATGCGAGTGCAGGCCAAGCATAGCGATGGCCCGTTGGTTCGCGTTGACGATGATGCCGCTAGCATTGGTGGTGATGTAGGCCACCGGCGAAGCATCCAATAGGTAGCTGTACTGCTCCGTGAGGGCGATCAGCTCATCGCGGGCACGGCAGACCTCGGCGTAGTCGGCGCGCAGGTCGGGAGGCGGCGTCGCTGAGCCGGCATGGGTGAGAAGGGAGACGTGGGTCTCCGGGGTCACAGGGTAGTTCGCGATGGCATCGACTTCGGAAGCTGACATTCTTCTGTTCTTACCTGGCTGCACGCATACGCTCGTGGAAACGTCGTCCCTGTTGGCATTTGGTCTCTGTTTCCCTCAGACCACACGAGGCCAGATGTTATGTAGGGCTTGAGGCCAGATGGCGTGAAGCGGATCACAATTCCCGCGAGGTGATACAAGCGTTTGCCAGTTCATAAAATATGCCGCCGCCCCTAGGGTCAGTTGCCCTCGTAGGACCCGCCGGTCGTTCGCCGTTGGGGAGAGAAGAGCTTCCACGCGAGCACGAGGCGTTTGGTCGATGTCGCAACGTTCTCAGCGATCGCGCGCAACAGCACCAAGCGCTACAGCGGGACCCGTAAGGTTGGCACCCGCGAACCCCGGCGGTGTGTGCTGCCTACGCCGTGCCGTGTCCGTAAGCCCGTGCTGCCGGCCCCGCACTGATCCCGTGAGCAAAGATGCTCAGGGCGACAGTACTGATCACGGTTGCGTAGATGATCGGTGCCCCCGGCAGGGCCATTTCCTCGAGAATCAGTAGTACAAAGAGGACCGAGGCCAACCCTCGAGGACCGAACCACCCCAAGAACAAGACGGTGAGGGGTGAAAGGCGTGCGCCTAGCGTGGCGATTGCGACGGGTAAGATCCGCGCCGCCGTGAGCGCGACGACGGCCATGAGCAACACACCCGCGCTGAGCGCGCCTGCCGCTTCGGCAAGCATCGTGCTGCCGAAGGCACCAAACGTCAGTAGGGTGAGGATCTGTCCCTCACCCTCTGCAAACTCGTAGAGGAAGCGACAGCGAAAGTGGAGGAAGTTGCCGAAGCAGATCCCGGCGACGAAGGCGGCGATGAAGCCGTTGCCGCCGATCACTTCGGCAAGCGCGAAAGCACCGAAGGCGAGGCCGAGGGCGATCATGCCCTCCGCGGTCTCGCTCATCCAACGGTGGCGGTGCGATGCAGAGACCAGCCATCCGCCCGCCGCACCCACGAGCACTCCCGCGAGGGGGCCTAGGGCGATCTGCTTCGCCGTGAATAGGGCGAAGCTGGCGTGCGCTTGTTCGGCGGGCGTCGAGTGGCCGTGCATCGCGCTCGCGAGGCCTGCGAAGATCAACACCAGCGGGAGTGCGACGCCGTCGTTCAGGCCACTCTCCACGCTCAAGGCTTGGCGCACGCGCTCGTCGCTGACCACCGCCTGCCCCAGCGCCGCATCCGTGGGCGCCAGGATCGCTGCCAGCAGCGCCGCCTCAAGCCATTGCAAGGGCAAGATGAGGTGGGCGGCGACGGTGCCAAACAAAATCGTAAGCGGCATGCCGATCAGAAGCAAGCGAAGGGGGAGCGTGAGTGACTTGCGCAACTCACGAAGACTGATCGATGCTGCGTCGGAGAACAGCACGAGGATGAGGGTCACTTCTGCGAGCAGGTGAATCGCCCCGTGGGTGACAGGCATATCGATCAAGGCAAGCGCCGTGGGGCCGATGGCGAAGCCGAGCACGGTGAAGAGCATCGGCCCTGTCACGCTGGTGCCTTCAATGCGGCGAGAGATCAGGCCGACGGCCGCCAGCGAGAGCATGACGACCAGCAGGGCAGTGTGACTCAAGGTGGTGGCAGGGGAGTGCTCGTGCCGGGACTGCGGACGTCAGGGTTGGCGAGGACCGCCCCCCATCTACAACGTTAGCATAGTGCCATTCACGGTGCGCAAGGCCTCTTCCAGCGGAAGCGGTGCGCCGAACACATCGCCCTCGGCGAGGTCGACCGACAACTCCTTGAGCGTCTCGATGGTCGACGAATCGTCGACCGCCGAGGCGATCGAGAACATACCGAGCGTACGTCCCATCTCGGTGAGCGCCCGGATGCTCGAGCGGTAGAGCGTGTCACTGGAGAGGGCCTGGATGAATCGGTCGTCGATGTGCAGAAAATCCACCGGTAGCTGGCGCAGGTGAGCGGGCTCGCTGATGGCGTCCACGATCTTGCTCAGCGCGAAGCGACACCCGCGCCCGCCGAGGGAATCGACGAAACGCAGTGCTCCCTCGAGGTCTATGCGCGCGACGTGCTCGGGGATCTCAAAGCATATCTGGCTAGGTCTTAGCGCCGATTCACTGAGCAGGGCGTGGGCCGTATGCAGCAGTATCTGGTCGTCCAACTCCGAGACCGTGACGTGCAGCGTAAGCAGGCTGATTTCGGCGCGTTGGCTCGAGGGTTGGCGCAGGATGCGACGCAGCTCCTCCAGCTGCCAGCGCTCCGGCACGACGCCGTCGCCACTGGGCGGGTACACGCCATCTAGCGCGGGGGTGCATGGGCGAACGCTCAGGTGCCCACCTTCAACGGCATTGTGCAGAGGCCGAAGCAGTCGCGCGCTGAGCGCCACCTCGGGTGTGGATGCCCGCGCTACCCCGCCAGCGCTAATGCTCGGCGTACCAGCACTCGAGTGAACACGAACCTGATTGCGGCCAGCGCGCTTCGCTGCGTAGCAGGCCTCATCCGCATGGCGAAGGGTGGTGGCGACGTCCACTGCCGCCTGGCCCGCGATCGGAACCAGGCCGATGCTCGCACCGACCGAGAACACCTGTGAGCCCACACGGAAGCGAAAGTCGTACACACTCCGGCGCAGGCGCTCGCTCAAGCGGAGCGCCTGCTGTTGGGTGCAGCGTTCCAGGAGCACGCCGAACTCATCGCCACCGAGGCGGGCGACCGTATCGCCCCGGCGCAGTTCACCTTGCAGTCGAATACTGAGTTGCCGCAGCAAGGTATCGCCGGCCGCATGCCCAGCGCCGTCATTGACCTGCTTAAAGCGATCCAGATCGAGGTAAAGGAGCGCGTGTTCCACATCGCTCGCTTGGGCGGAGGCGATCGCATCGCGGATCCGGCTCTCGAACTCGTAGCGGTTGAACAAGCCGGTCAGCGCATCGTGCCGCGCCTGGAAGCTGATGCGTTGCTGGAGCTGGCGTTGCGCGGTGACATCTCGGAACACAAGGACGGCTCCAGCGACACGCCCTGCCGCATCGCACATCGGCGTCACCGTCTCTTCTACGACCAGACGGCCACCGCGATGGTTGGCGAGCACAACCGCCGCGCTACGAGACGCCGAGCTATCAGCGCTCGCGCCTTGCGCTATGGCCGCAGGGACGATGTCCGTGCCGAGGGATTTGGCGCGTTCTAGGCGGCGGTAGACTTCAGTCAGAGGGCGATTGACCGCGTTCGCCAAGCTGATCCCCAGTAGGCGTTGGCCCGCTGGGTTTAGGTAGCGCACCTGATCCTCCGCATCGGTGGAGAGAACACCCTCGCCAATACTGTTTAAGGTGGTCGTGAGCTGTTCGTTGACCCCTTGCAATTCGCGCCGTGCGCGGTGCGTGGCGGTAACGTCGAAGATGACGGCGACGGTGAGCATTCGGCCTTTGGTGTCCGGCGCGCGGCGCGCGCTTAGTTCGCCGTCGAAGGTGCCACCAGCCCGACTGATGAATCGGTATCGCACATCATCTACGCGACGGCGTTTAAGGAAGCGAGGCCTTACGTGCTCGTCCGCCTTGCGCCGCGAGCTAGAGGTCATGAACTCGCCGATAGATCGGCCAACTGCCTCTTCGCGCCGACACCCGAAGACCTCGAGCCAGTGCTCGGTCACGCTCAACAGCGTGCCGCTGTCATCGAGCAGCGCCATGATGACCGGCGCGTGGTGATAGAGGTGTTGATAGAGCGCGGAGGAGAGGGTCGTCGATCCGCGGGGGGCGGTTGCTGGCGAGCGATCGCCATCGTCGCGGTTCCGGGCAGGCGGTTGCGACACGACCAGGTCCTCCAGCAGAAGGGCGAATGGCCTTTCAGGGGATGCCGTTAGTACGGACTCGCCTAAACTGTAGGCTTGGGCGCGGCAATTCTCCAGCGCCCGGGGGCCTTGCGGCCACGCTGGGCGGCAATTCTCTTGAGCGCCGCGCCGGCGCCTCCTTAGGCGCCCGGGTCCGGGCGCGCTTTGGGCCGATCCGAGCGTGCCGACTGCTCAGAAGCCAGCACCAGGATGCCCGACTCGTAGCGTTCGTAGCTAACGGGCAGGCCTGGCAAGGCGTCGGCGAAGGTAAGCACCAGTCTTACGCCGTCCTGGTCGAACTGATACCGCCAAGCGGACAGTTCGCCGAACGCAGTGTTCGCGGTGATCCTCGAACGCTTCGTCTGCGCCGCCGGGAAGCACGCATGGTCGCGAAGCTCCTCCCAGCTAGCATTGACCGTGCCACTGGGCATCGCGTTGCGGAACGCTTCCTCTAAAGTGGTTTCGCGCATGGATACGGTCTGCGCGCTGGACTGCTCCACCGCCATCTGTCGGGTGAACTTGCCCGCGATGGGTGAGTCCACCTGCATCACAACCTTCAGGCCTACGGGCATCGCGCGGCGCAGCTGAGCGGCAGAGAAGGGCGGCTCTAGGTACTCGATGTTGGCATCACGCGTATCGCAGGGATCCGCGGCGCCCAGGGTCGGTGCCAAGGATGTGGCGGCGATCAGCGCCACGGCAACTGCTTTTCTAGGGCTGGCGGTGTTCAATCGGAATTGCCTCCTGCAACGAACGTAAGCGCTCCCGGGGCGATGGGCGCGCGTCCCTCTTCGCGGGAGAATATTGCCGTGATCGACCCGATCAAGTGAAGCCGCGCCGTGCCGCCTGTGTCACCGTGCAGTCGGGCGCGCTGGATCGACCGCCCGAGGATTGCTTGATGTCCGAGACCACCGATAGTGCATCGCAGCCGCGTCCGCTCGGCGCCCTGCGCTCGCTCGTGCCCTTCGTTGTGCCCTATCGCCTCACGCTGTTGGCGGCATTTGCCGCGCTCATCGCAGCATCGACGGCCTTACTATCTCTGCCGCGCGCTGTACGCCACCTGGTGGATTCGGGGTTCGCGCAGGCGACCAGTAGCAGCATCAACGGGTTGTTTCTCAGTGCGTTCGCGGTCGCGGCTGCCTACGGGGTCTTCGCCGCGCTGCGCTACTACCTGGTGATCCGCCTCGGCGAGCGAGTCGTGGCCGATGTGCGCAAAGCCGTTTTCGACAAGGTAATCCGCCTCGACCCCGTGTTCTTCGAGAGCACCCGCGTCGGCGAAGTGCAGTCGCGTTTGACAAGCGATACCACTCTGATCGAGTCCGTGTCGGGAGCGGGCATCTCGATCGTTCTTCGCTCGACGCTGAACCTGGCAGCGGGGCTTACGCTGCTGGCCCTGACCAGCTTGCGCTTAGCGGGGCTGACACTGCTCCTGTTCCCGGCGGTGCTTGTGCCCCTGATAGTGCTTGGGCGCCGCTTGCGCTCGCGCTCGCGAGAGAGCCAAGATCGGGTGGCGGATACGAGCGCGCTCGCAGGCGAGTCGTTGAACGCCATTCAGACCGTGCAGGCCTTCACCCTCGAGTCGCTTCTGGGTGGCCGCTACGGTGAGGCGGTCGAGGCGGGCTACGCAGCGGCACTCGGGCGAATCCGCGTGCGTGCCCTGTTGATGATGTCAGTGGTGCTGGTGGTCTTCGGCGCGATTATCGCGGTTCTCTGGATCGGCGCGCGCGACGTACTGGATGGCACCATGAGCGCCGGCGAGCTAGGCCAGTTTCTGCTGTACGCGATGATCGTCGCAGGCTCGGCCGCAGCGCTCTCGGAGACTTGGGGGGAAGTACAGCGTGCCGCGGGCGCCATGGAGCGACTCAGTGAGCTGCTCGCCGCTGAACCCCGCGTCGTGGCGCCACCTAATGGTTCTGTAACCTTGCCGCGAGAACCTCAGGGGCGCCTGCGCTTCGATACGGTCAGTTTCAGCTACCCTTCCCGGCCGCAAGCCCGTGCCTTGAACGAGTTTTCCCTCGAGGTCGAGGCCGGGGAGCACGTCGCCTTCGTCGGCGAGTCTGGCGCCGGTAAGAGCACGACCTTTCAGCTGCTACTGCGCTTTTATGATCCAACTTCCGGTCGCGTGCTGGTAGACGGTACGGACATCGTAAAGGTAGATCCCCTAGCGGTGCGCGAGCGCTTCGGCCTGGTGCCGCAGGACACGGTGGTCTTCGGCACCAGTGCTCTGGAGAACATCCGCCTTGGCCGCCCTCAGGCGAGCGACGCAGAGGTGCGCGCGGCAGCGGAGGCCGCCGCTGCCGATAGTTTCATCCGTGAGTTGCCGGAGGCTTATGGGACGTATCTGGGCGAGCGCGGCACTCGCCTGTCCGGCGGTCAACGCCAGCGGATCGCCATCGCTCGGGCCCTGCTGCGCGACCCGCCCATCCTCCTGCTGGACGAGGCAACGAGCGCCCTGGACGCGCACAGTGAGCGGCAGGTGCAGGATGCGTTCGCACGGTTGATGGCCGAGCGCACGACGCTGGTGATCGCCCATCGCCTGGCCACCGTTTTGCGCTGCGACCGAATCGTTTTCATGGCGCAGGGGAACATCGTAGATATCGGCACCCACGCCCAACTAGTAGCGCGCAACGAGGGTTACGCCCGCCTTGCCGCCCTGCAGTTCGCCGACGGCCACGCCGCCACGGCCTGAGGGCGTTCGCCTGCACGGTTATCGCGCAGCAGTAGGACCCCGGTTATACTCACCGCCGCAAAAAAGATGCCGCGGCGGAACGCCCGTCGTTCGGTCACCAACGTCCTCAGAGAACACCAACCGGGTAACGCTTGCCATGCCTCACCCTTCCGCCGGATTGCGTCTCCACAGCGGCGACGCTGACTTACATCTTCTTCCGTCACTGATCGATCACGTCAACGCGAGCTTCGTCTCGCTCGCTCTAGTGACTCTCGTCACGGTGCTCGCCTTGCCCGCCGTCGCGCAGGAGCCGGCGCCGGAGGAGCCGGCGCCGGATTACTCAGAGCTCACGGTTCCGCTGCCTGGCGAAGGCGAGTCGGTGCGGGACTTCCGCGTGGTGGTCGGTGGCGTCGATGCGACAGGCTTCGCCAGCCAGTCCCGCGCGGAGCTCGAAGTGGCGGTGGCCCCGATGCCTCTAGATGAGATCGACGCTCGCGCCGATGCGGCGATGGAGTACCTAACGACGGTCTCGACTGCTTTGGGCAGCGTGCTGGTCCGCTACCAACGCGAGCAGGCACGGGATCTAAACGCGCCGAGCCTGAACGAGCTGCGGGAGCGGGCGGAGTTGATCGCGGCGTTCAAGAAGGATCTGATCGCGCGCACCAACATTCTCCTCGAGGCCGCCGAGCTCAAGGGGGCAGA
The DNA here is from genome assembly GCA_039193195.1 of Pseudomonadota bacterium. NCBI lineage: Bacteria > Pseudomonadati > Pseudomonadota > Pseudomonadota bacterium. Next base: position 1,658 of record JBCCWS010000015.1, on the reverse strand, counting down.
CAAGACTCAAGCCCACAAGTACGTCGATGTCGTGGCCGCTTTTCGCGTGCCGGATCCCATCGAGAGCAGTGAGCCCACCGCGGATCAGCTGGCGCGCGATGCGGTACGTCGGGTGCGCGAAGAGCCCCCGGTACACGACCGGGCGGAGCCTTGGACCGCCTCCGTGGAAGAGCTGAAGCTCGAGCTGCAACCGCTGCAACGGGAGCAGATCGAAGAGCGCGTCAGCAAATGGCTCAACATCTTGCAGCGTGAAGTGCGCGAGCGCATCCGCATGGACCTCGCCCTCAAGAAGACCGAAGACCAGTCGCAGCGGGAGTCGCTTGCCACCATGGTGAACAATCAGCAGGAGGTGATCTCCGCGACCGTCGAGCGCCTGCAGGCCGTGCTGGCCGTGCTGGCCAAGCGCGGCGGCGACGTGACCGAAGCGCAGCGTTACATCACCAACGCCACGGGCCAGCGCGTTGACTTCACCAATCCGTCCGTCTTTTATGCCCAGGCCAAGGCTTGGCTCCTAAGTCCCGGGGGCGGCCTCAAGCTCGGCGTGAACGTGCTTAAGTTCTTGGGCATTCTAGTCGTGTTCTGGTTTATCTCTGGCATCGTAGGGGCGGTGATTGCAGCTGCCTTGAGCCGCCTGCCGCGAGCGTCGAACCTGCTGCACAAGTTCTTGGTCGGCGGCAGCCGCCGGGTGGTGATGGCGATCGGCGTACTGATGGCCATCTCTGCGGTGGGCATTAGTATCACCCCCTTGGCCGCGGCCATCGGTGCCGCCGGCTTGGTGATCGGCCTTGCCCTGCAGGGCACGCTCAGCAACTTTGCCAGCGGCATCTTGATCCTCATCTACCGTCCCTTCGACGTGGGGGACGTGATCAATGCGGGCGGTGTGTTCGGCAAGGTGGACGCGATGACTCTCGTGTCCACGCGCATTCTCACCTTCGACAACCAGGTCAACGTGGTGCCGAACAACTCCATTTGGAACGGGGTTATTACGAATGCCACGGCGCTGGATACGCGCCGCGTCGACATGACCTTTGGTATTGGATACGGCGATGATATGGATCATGCGCAAGGCATCATCGAGGAGGTGGTCACCGAGCACCCAATGGTGCTGAAGGACCCGGCGCCGACCATCAAGATGAGTGAGCTCGCCGACAGCTCGGTAAACTTCATCGTCCGACCGTGGGCGAAGACTAGTCAATACTGGGATGTCTATTGGGATGTGACCAAGCGGGTGAAGGAGCGTTTCGATGCGGAGGGCATCAACATCCCGTTCCCACAGCGCGATCTCCACCTGGCCGGCCCCATCGAAGTGGTGATGGGGGGAGCGAGCAGCAAGAAGGCGGAGCCGCCACCGCCGCCGGCACCCAGTGGGCCTATTCACGACGATAGCTCACCGTCCACGTCGGAGCCCGGGCCCGCAGACTAGTGTCCTGAGTTGGAAGTTCGTTGATGAATTCGCGGCACCTTTTCGCCCCTGAACACGTTGCTCCTCCTCCCGAGGGACCTGCCACGCTCGTCCTCGCGCCGCGCTCAGGGACAAAAACTCGCCGCGAATTCATCAACGAACTTCCAACTCAGGACACTAGTCTGCGGGCCCGGGCTCCGACGTGGACGGTGAGCTATCGTCGTGAATAGGCCCACTGGGTGCCGGCGGCGGTGGC